>JANMWF010000167.1:0-9800 GCA_031393845.1 Nitrosomonadales bacterium
CTTTAGGGCACCTCTAAAAATCCAATTTTGCGAGCAGCCGCTTTGCGACTTGCCTGCTTACCCCGTTTCGTCACAATACGGCGTTACTCGAAAAAAATTATCGTTTACAACTCAACTATATGTCGCGCTCAAATTTTTTATTCGTGCCTTGTCTTGCCTAGAAACTTGAGTTTTTAGAGGCGCCCTACAGTGTAATGTTGGGATAGGGCAACCATCCAATTCTCCTCGCAGGTAGTGAGGATAGTCTGCTCAGGCGCATTACTATGGTGTCTAATCTATCGTATGAGCTAACCCTGCAACATCCGTACTCCCCATACCACGCCAAATCCAGTCACTTCGCTTGCTACTATGCCCAGACCGCCTTCGCAACGACTGGCAGATAAATCCACATGTAGCCAAGGAGTGTCATCGACAAAGTGTTTGAGAAAACGGGTTGCCAAGATGTGATCGGCCTCGCCGTCCAGCGTGCATTGTTTGATGTCAGCTACTTTGGAATCCAGTGTAGTTTCATAGTCGTCATCCAGCGGGAAAGCGCACAGACGCTCGCCGCTTTGCTTGCCCACACTGACCGCACGCTGTAATAGTTCATCGCGGTTGCCCAGCACGCCGCTGTAGCGCGCGCCTAAGGCCACGGCCATGCTGCCGGTTAGGGTGGCGAAGTCAATTATCAGATCTGGTTTGGCGCGTGCCGCCAGCGTGAGTGTGTCGGCTAGCACCATGCGTCCTTCGGCATCGGTGTGAATAATTTCGATGGTGGTGCCGTTTAGCGCAGTCACGATATCGTTTTGTTTGTACGCCTTGGGGCTGATGTGGTTTTGAGCGATCGCCAGCCAGCAATCGATGTTTACCGCCAGCTTGCTCTGTGACGCGGCAAGCAAGATGCCGAGTGCTACGGCCGACCCGTTCATGTCCTCGTGCATGCCATGCATGTAGCGCGCTGGTTTCAGGTTGTGTCCACCGGTATCGAAGCAAATCCCCTTGCCCACCAACCCTACGGTTTGCTTGGCTTTTGGATGAGTGTAGCGCAGATGCACGATGGCGGCATCTTCGTCCGCGCTGCCCTGCGCCACAGCCACGAAAGCACCCGCGCCCAACTTGCGCAGTTTCTTAAGATCAAACTCCACATGCTGCCAGCCATGTTGTTGCGCGAGTATCTTTACCCGCGCCCGGTATAGAGCGGGAGTCAGCTCGTTAGGCGGAAGCACAGTCAGTTCGCGGCATAAGAAATTGCCTTCGGCCTGCGCCTTGAGAGATACAAATGCTTGCTTGTCGGCAAAACCAAATAGCTCAATTTTTCGCAGCGGTTTGCGTTTATCTATTTTCTTATGTTCCGGCAACAGGGCGCCATTCACCCATGCACCATACACTGCCAGCTCTGCAGCCAGCTTGCGTTGCGCAGGATCGCCCAGCACCACAATGGCAATGCTTTTGGGCATTTCTGCCAGAAGCAATTGCATGGCTTTGCGTACTTGGGTCTGGATAGCGAAGACGTCCTTGGAAAAATCCAGCATCGCCCAGGCCATCAACGCGCCATTAACGGCATTAGCAGAAACCGGCGAGTTAGTCAGCTCATCCACCTTGAGGCCGCGTCGCGCCAGCACGGTCTTGAGCAAGTCGCTATGCGGCAAGTCTTGGGGTAGCGTCTTGGCTTTGGGTAGCAGCACCAGCAGATGTTGGTTAATCAGGTTTTTAGGAGGCGTCAGGGAGAGAGTAAGTTGTGCTAGCATTTGTTCCTCAATAAATTTTGTGCATTGACTGGCATTATACAAACAGTCACCACCTATTCCCTGAATCTTTATGCGCCAGTATTTATATTTGATGAAACATGTGCTCAATCACGGCACAAAAAAGAGCGACCGCACCGGCACTGGCACAGTGAGCATATTTGGTTATCAGATGCGCTTTAATCTGGAAGAAGGCTTTCCGCTGGTCACCACCAAAAAATGTCACCTGAAATCCATCATCCATGAGTTGCTATGGTTTTTGCAGGGCAATACCAATATCCGCTATCTCAAGGAAAATGGTGTAAAAATTTGGGATGAATGGGCGGGCGAGGATGGCAACCTTGGCCCGGTGTATGGCAAACAGTGGCGTTCGTGGACAGCATCGGATGGTCTCACCATCGACCAGATTTCAGATGTAATAGAACAGATTAAATGCAATCCCGATTCACGCCGCCTGATCGTTTCCGCCTGGAACGTAGGGGAGCTGGATCAAATGGCGCTAGCGCCGTGCCATGTTCTGTTCCAGTTTTATGTGTCTGATGGCAAGCTCTCCTGCCAACTGTATCAGCGCAGCGCGGATATTTTCCTGGGTGTGCCGTTCAATATTGCCTCTTACGCGTTGCTTACCTTGATGATGGCGCAAGTATGTGGCCTGAAACCAGGCGATTTTGTGCATACTTTCGGCGATGCACATCTGTATCTCAACCATCTGGAACAGGCTGAGCTGCAACTGTCGCGCGAGCCGCGATCGCTACCTGCCATGCACATCAATCCTAATGTGAAAAATATCTTCGATTTCAAATTTGAGGATTTTTCGCTGGATGGCTACGACCCACACCCTGCGATTAAAGCCACAGTCGCTGTATGATGAGTGACGAAGGAGGGGGCAAGAGGAAGGGCAAGCTTGCGATCATTGTTGCAATGGCTCGTAACCGCACTATCGGGATCAACAACACGCTGCCATGGCGTATTCCGGCAGACCTCAAACGCTTTAAATCGCTCACCATGGGACATCATCTTGTCATGGGACGCAAGACTTTCGATTCCATCGGCAAGCCGCTGCCCGGCCGCACTACCGTGGTGGTAACACGCAATGACGCATTAAAAATTGAAGGCTGCATCATGGCGCACTCGCTGGAAGAGGCGATAAATGCTTGTGCGGAGGATGATGAAATTTTTATCGTCGGCGGTGCTGAACTCTACGCATTGGCCATGCCGTTAGTGGACACGATCTACCTCACCGAAATCAGACAAGACGTAGCAGGCGATGCTCACTTTCCGGAATTTGATAAAACACAATGGCAGGAGTTGGCGCTCGAGCAATGCAGCCAGGAAACTCCGCAGGCCCTGGAATACCATTTCGTCACTTATGGCAGGAAATAAAAGACGGGGATATCTGGAATCAAGTGTGGATGATGTTTCAGATTCAAAGTTGGTCAGCTTCCCGCCCATACGACAGCTTGTCTAAAACTAATTACACCCCCGCTTTCTTTCGACTTGTTGCAATTAAATTATAAGCAACCTGTACTTCCTTTGCTTGTTCAGTTGCCACAGCGATCATATCTTCAGGAACACCTTGGCCCATTAACTTATCAGGGTGATATTGGCTCATTAACTTGCGATAAGCGCGTTTGATTTCGTGGTCGCTACTTTCTTTGCTTACTCCCAGCGCTTTATAGGCATCTTCCAAACTGGTGGCGGAGGTTGTTTGTCCCCCAGCAAAGTGGGACTGATTTAAAACCATATCCAGTATTTGTTTAAATGCAGTTTGGTCATAACCAAAATGACGGGCAACGTCTTTTAGCATTATTTCTTCAGCTGAATGAATATGCCCATCAGACAAAGCCATGACTATGAGATAGACCAGCAACATTTGCTTTAAGTTATTCGTATTGCCACAAATGGCAATAAATTTCTTTAATCTCGGCTCAATATCAAAATTTGCATCGGCTCCTTGTTTAAAAAGAGCAATTGCTTGTTGCCTATGCTCAGCTGACATTCCCAGTTTTTGAATGAACTGTTCAACATGATCAATTTCATCTTGCGATATATGACCATCCGCTTTAGCAAGCTTGCCCATTAAAATAAAAACAGTTTCAAGAAATACTGATTGGCGCTGGTGTTGGCTGAGCGGATTAACTCCGCCAATACCATAAGCTATATAACGGTCAATAAAACTTCCTAGAAAATAACCAATAAATGCCCCGAAAAAACCCAAAAAGTAAAAGCCTAATAAAGCACCAATTAATTTAAACAAGGCAACTCCAAAGATTAGGTTGAAGGAACAAATAGTAACAAAACAAAAACTAAAACTAAAACAAGTACAGGTTAAATTGAGTTTGTCCTATTTATTTATTTCTGGGAAAAAACTATACCATGATGCCGTATCGGCCTATGATCGAAACTGCACTTCCAGGTTAAACTCGAGCATGTCGGAGGAGACATCAACACGGCAAATAAGGGCTACAGGTTATGACTGCCATTCAATTTCTTGGGCAACCGGAACGGTCACCGGATCGAAATACCCGATTGAGCATGATACTCGGCGCATCCTGGTTGATTGCGGATTGTTTCAGGGATACAAGCCGTTGCGGTTGAAAAACTGGACATCGTTCCATGCGATCCATCCACTATTGAATGCGTAATCCTTACCCACGCGCATATCGATCACAGCGGCTACTTGCCGTTGCTTGCCAAGAACGGCTTCTCCGGAATGGTTTATTGCTCGGAAGCGCCCCGTGATCTTTGCGAGACACTGCTTCCGGACAGCGGACATTTGTAGAAGGAGGCAAGCTACGCAAACCATCGCGACTTTTCCAAACACAAGCCGACTCTGCCACTGTATACGCGTGAAGCGTGCCGAACGCTGTTTAAGCCTGTTTCGTCCGATCGAGTTCGAACGCGAAGTTCAACTCGGCAACGGACTCACACTGTGTTTGTTGCCATCCGGCCATATTCTTGGCTCTGCATTCGTTGCACTGAAGACGCCACGAACCCCGCTGTTGTTTTCCGGTGACCTCGGCCGACCGCATGACTTGGTGATGTCCGCTCCGTCCCGCATCGAAAAGGTGGACTACCTGGTGGTTGAATCGACCTATGGCGACCGGCGGTCGCGTTACCCATCACCTCAAAGCGTTTGCACCAGATCCACGCAACACCATCTTGTTTACCGGCTTTCAAGCCAGCGGGACACGGGTGCCAGTCTGGTGAATGGAGCGGAGACAATCAAGATTCACGGCGAATATATTCCGGTACGCGCCGAAGTGCGGATGCTGGAAAATCTTTCCGCGCATGCCGATGCCGACGAGATTTTCGTCTGGCTCAAAGGATACACCCAGCCGCCGCGCCGCACTTTCATTATTCTGGCGAGCCTGAGGCGGCGGATGCACTGCGCCATCGTATCGCAGAAGAATTGCATTGGCCGTGTGTCATACCTGAATATCTCGAACGCGTGACCTTGGGAGAGACATAGGGATCGGCTGTATGATGCCGATAGTGAATAGAGTCAATAATCAGCCCCATGTATCCATAGCTCCGCTGTCTTTCGACGTGTGGCACCGCATGGTGCGCGAGCACCAGTTGCCGCTCCAAGCCGTGTGCCGCATCCTAATTCAATGTTTGCTGGCGGTTGTCGGACCGACGCCAACATCCCCGTCCACCCCGAGTCCAAGGAGAAAATCATGACACAACCCTCTATCGCCTCAATCAACCAAATTACTGCTGATACATATCGCATCAGCATCGCATTGCCAGAGATGATGCCCGGGGGCTTTTCGTTCAACCAATACTTGGTTGTCGATGAGATGCCCCTGCTTTTTCACACCGGACCAAAAAAGTTGTTTCCGCTAATTTGCAAGCAAATAGAAACCGTGCTTCCCGTCTCCAAATTACGATACATCGCGTTCTCACATGTAGAGGCTGACGAGAGCGGTAGCCTCTCAGAGTTTCTGGCTGCTGCACCGCTGGCCAAACCAGTATGCAGCGAAGTCGCAGCGATGGTATCAGTCAGCGATATGGTTGACGTCGCGCCTCTGGCTATGGCTGACGGTCAGAAGCTGAGCCTGGGTCGGCATCAGTTAGTGTGGCAATCAACTCCCCATCTGCCACATGGATGGGAATGCGGCTATTTTTTTGATGAAACGACAAAGACGCTGTTCTGTGGTGATCTGTTCACGCAACCCGGCATGGGGGAACGTCCGTTGGTCAGCGACGACATCCTTGGGCCCAGCGAGGCATTCAGACAACAGCTGGATTATTATTCACATAGCCGAGACACCAAACGAATGATCGACAAGTTGGCCAATTTGCACCCCGAGATTCTGGCCTGTATGCACGGCAGCGCCTGGTCAGGTGACGGCGCAAGTCTGCTGCGAAGGCTTGGAGTATCTCTAGCTCAACCCTGAGCTCTTTGCCGGGGCCGCTGGTGATGTTGGGCGCTCCTTGATATACTGCCTTATGATAGTTATACAGGCCGAATTATTGCCTTAATTCGGGCAATCAACGATTTGACGCGTTGCTTGACCAGTTGGTAAGCCGGCCATTGATCCAGGTAAGAGTGAATCAGGTTGCGGTAGTACATTACTCCATTATATAGCCCGGCAAACCAACGAACTTGCATGAGTGCAGGTCGAGTCAGGTTAAAGATGCGGGAAAACAGCGCTATTCCAACCAGCTTGGCCACCACAAAAATTGCCGCACCGAAATACCAATGCCCGGATGCAATAGCATGCAACCCAATGAATTTGGCCGGAATTAATATTGAACTGGGTAGCAGAAAAGCGATCACAGCCCAGCGTGGTGATAGCCCAGAGATATGACGTTCTATTGCATGAACCAAGGGCAGCGTTCCAAGCCAAGCCATTAGCCGTGCCGTTTGATCCCAGATAAATTCTTCAATCAAGAAAAACATGGCAGCAAGCCAGGTCAGCGGGGCGAGGATAAGGCGTTTCATAGAGAAGGCTTTCATAGTGGCGATTTGTTGCCTATAGGTGCCCTATAGTAGCCTAGCCAAACTACAACGGTTATGAATTGTGGCTTAACCATTCAGCCAACAATCGTCTCGCTCGCAATATTTTCACTCAAATGTATATCGGCCATAAGAGTGAAGACACAGGCAACTCATGGGATCACTGGGTACGGTGAGATTTTACAACCGGCAACGGAAGCAGGCCCGCTGGGGTAACCTGTCACCTGCTATCTTGGCGCAGCAATTGTATGCGGAATAGCCATGGCGCATCTTTAACCCGTTAAGTTGTCAATGCCGTAGAATGGGGTGCAATCTAGGCATTTTTTTATGCCCATATTTAAATAACATTGAATTAATTTATAAGGCAACAATGGAAAATTTCATCGAAGGATTAATATTTCGCAGCCGTTGGTTGCTTGCGCCCATGTATGTAGGGCTTGTTGGCGGATTGCTGTTTTTGCTTGTGAAATTTGGGCAAGAATTTTTTCACATACTGATCAATATATTGCACACATCAGAGCAAGAAGTCGTTCTGTCAATTCTGGCATTGGTGGACATTACACTGGTTGCGAACCTACTGATAATGGTGATTTTTAGTGGCTATGAGAATTTCGTCTCCAAGATTGATGTTGGAGATCATGTTGATCGTCCAGACTGGATGGGAAAAGTCGATTATTCTGGACTCAAGCTGAAGCTTATCGGATCCATCGTGGCTATCTCAGCAATTGATTTGTTGAAGGCCTTTATGCATCAGTCGTCACCTGGCGCGGAGCGTTTGGATAACACACAGATGGCATGGATGGTAGGGATACATATGGCGTTTATCGTTTCTGGTGTTCTGTTTGCACTGATGGATAAGATCGCTGGATCTGTAGAAAAACATTAACGTTTCAAAAAATATGAGCTAAGAAAATTTGAGTTAGGGCAATGCTGAACAAGTCCGTTCGCGTTGAGCCTGTCGAAACGCACTCTTTGCAAATCAATAAATTGCTAATGGCTTCGACAGGCTCAGCCGAACGGAGGGACTTGTTCAGCGTAGCCTTAGACAAAAACAGATAGGGGCATATTCGACTTATGCTGTTGTTTGTCTGATAGGCCTGCCTGCCCTGCAGGGGTGTCGCTCATTACAACTCCCCAGAAAGGCGTTTCGGGACAGGAAGAGCGGATTAAATCGAGTCTGATCCTCATGGCTAAGTGGTCAGTCACTCAAAAAATCGCCGGAATACACTTCATGGATTAACTTTACTCTGTCTAGTTGCCCGTCTTTCCGGGCAAAGTCATCGCTTCTCAGTTTTCGATCACTCATTGCGATTTTTGAGTGCAGAGATTTATCAAGCCCGCACTGTTATTTACGGCCTAAACCGGCTTGACTCGAGCTATGCCAAATTGACTGAGTTCTTATTGGCTATGCGCGCAAATAATTAGATCAGGCCAACCCTTTCGGGAATACTTATTACCTTATCCATTTATAAACCAATCTTAAGAGTGTCTATTCATTCATAAGTTTAAAAAATTGTTAATTAGCGCCGTAATTTTTCAGTGTAATTTTATAAGCTGTTGTTAAAATTAATTTATATGGATTCCATATAAGATAAATGGATACTAAAAATGGTAATGGTTCGATGCCGATTAACAAATCTGCCCCCTCTGGCGACTCAGCAAAACCCGATTTTTTTCTTTTTGCCAGAAGATGTCTTACGGTTATTCAAATCTTCCGGTATCAGGTGGTCTCGTTTGCCCAGCTTGGCATTGCCAAAGGCGTCGACTAGCACCTTTCGCATATCCCTCGGCGCATCTTCTGCCAGGCAATCCAGGACGTCTTTGCTTGGCTCGACATCAAAGCTCCATTTATGTTGTTCGAGGATGTCCCGATAGATAGACAGGGCGATTTTGATGGATCCATCGTGATCCGGACGTTCGATAACGTACACATCCATACGATTCAGGATTGGGTCGGGAATGCTGCTTTCGTTGTTGGCTGTGGCGACCCAGAGGATGTTGCTGGCATCAATACTCACCTCGACAAACTCGTCCTTGAAGTGCAACGCCGTATCGTGCTCCAACAGCCCGTAGAGCGAACCCATAGGATCGTATCGGCTATCGCCGCCAGCTTTGTCCAGTTCGTCTAGTGTAATCAGAGGATTGGCAAAATCGCCGTTAATCAAGGCATGGGCCACTTTGCCAGGCTTGGCATTGTTCCACTGGGAAGACGCACCGGAAAGAATCCAGCCGGCAGTCAGCGAACTCATGGAGAGGAATTCAAATGACGTTCCCAGAACTTTAGCCATATTTTTTGCGAAATAGGTTTTGCCCAAGCCGGGTTCGCCCATCAGTAGCATAGGCGTAAACTGCATCGGCTCGTTACCGTCGATAGCCAGCGCCATGTGTCTTTTGAGGGCGTCTATCACCTCGCTAAAATTAGGGGATGATTCATACAGATCGTCCAGCCCACTTGTGGAAGAAGGTTTGACAATAAAACGCACCCCCCCGCTCTTTTTCATGCCTTTGTACATGGCTTGTAGCGTTTCGTTACCCTTAGAGCAAGAATCCTCCATGGCGCGTTCGACATCCGCGAGACTGTAAATCGTTTTGAATTCTGCAAGCGGGATTTGGGTGGGCATATTCATAATTACCTCCGTGTTTATTAAGTGAGACACTTTTTCTGTATCAAATTTAAACAGAACCAACTCGATCTGCTGCCGGATCAGAGGTAATGGAATACGTTGCATGATCCATTTGCAGTGCGTTTGATATAAGTATCGGCGCAAAATGCAAAAGGTTAAAAATTAGTCAGCTCAAATCGCTATGTTTTATTGAGATATACTCATAGGCGATTTTCACCCAATGTAGAGCGGTGTATCCAGTAGAGCCTGATTAATCGAAGCCATGACTGGAGAAAAGCGGGAGGCCAATCCACGCTGCAGGCCGCGCAGGGATCATGACGAATCCCCAGCGCGCAACGTAGAACAAGGGAAATTGGGATTAAGATGACAAACGCCATGAGCAATCCGTGCCTGGCCCCTTTAATTATGCAGAGATGTCTTTAAACAGTTTTTTTCTTGCGTTGTTCAGTGCCAAGGCGGCATCATTGTCACTCATCTGTGCTGCCT
>JANMWF010000168.1:0-2436 GCA_031393845.1 Nitrosomonadales bacterium
GCCAATTTCCACCGGAAAACTCAAAACGAATTGTTTGTAGCTCCATGCGCGCAGCAAGTTCCGCCTGCTGCATGGCATCTTTAGTAATTTTACCGTCGCCAAAAAAACGCTTGCTATAGCTGACGCACCCCATATACAAGCTTTCCATTCGAAGCGGCTCCAATCCCTCGCCAATCACGCATTCGGTAGAGCCACCGCCGATATCAACCACCAACCTATGATTTTGCGATGGTGGCATGCCATGTGCCACGCCCAGATAAATTAACCGCGCCTCCTCTCGACCAGCGATTACTTCGATCGGAAAACCCAAGGCATCTTCTGCTTTTTCAAGAAAAGCGGGTGCATTTTTAGCCAGCCTGAAAGTATTTGTACCAACCACCCTTACAGCATGGTTTGGCAAGCCACGTAAGCGCTCGCCAAAACGCTTAAGGCATGCAAGGGCACGTAGTTGGGACTCATCATCCAGAAACTTATCCGGCGTTAGCCCTGCAGCCAGGCGAACAGTTTCCTTCAAAAAATCGAGTGGATATATTTGATCTTCCACCACTCGCGCGACTTGTAGCCGGAAGCTATTGGAACCCAAATCCACTGCGGCAATGGTATCGTATGCTTGCACAGAAATTACCTATCAATACGAGGTTAGCCACTTACTCTGTGTGGAATATATAGTTGATTTATTCCGGCACGGAGGATTGTAATCATTTTACCATCGCCTACAATTTTTCCGCCACTTCGATAAGGTTCCTCGCGTCCATAGATTTGCCAACGGCAGTATCTGAAAATGGCGTAGCCGCACTACGATAATGCGACAAAACCCGCTGAGCAACAACACGTCGTTTGGAACAAAGTAACATCATGACAGCCACTCAATGTTTAGGTGGCCGGCCTGTTTTGAGTATTTCCACTTGCCCTACAACATTAACCAATTCAGGATCAGACAGCTTTAACAAGCAAATCAAACCAGCTCGCAGCAATTCACTTTTCTTCACATGAACACCAGCCAGCAGGCACTTCCTCTTTAATGCGGCGAAGTGCAAGTACTCATTTTCTGGCATGCTGAAACTATCACGCACCATTTTAATTTTTTTAGGCTTATCTGCCTTTGATAACTTCTCCGATTTAACTATTTTTGAAGGTATTACATCACGCTTTGCGACAGTTTTTATAGTTGCCATTTTGGTCGTTGCCTTTGTAGGAGGCACTGCTTTAACCGTTGGAACAGGCTTAGACTTATTATTTGCTACCACTTTTGTTGATAATGATCCTGCAGCAGTTTTAGGTTTAGCAGCAGGTTTGGCTTTAACTGTATTTTTTGCATTTGTCGTCATGGCTCGCTCCAAATTAAATGAGAATATAAAAAATTTCTACCCGTGCAGATTAGCATAACCATGCTACACCATAAAGATATAAACAGTTTATATTAATGTAAAAACACGAGCGCCAATCTGGCCAACCATTGTCGGTCTCCACCTCCATTGCGTTAAATCGTCGTGGAACAGACGTAATGCCACAGGAAACCACAATCTGAGCACAAACATTGGTTACTTTGCATGTAACACAATCGTCACAGAACGCGAGTAGCATCACCACTAACTTTTATTTAAAAGGATCTCAATCATGATCTCCACTGAACATACCTCTAAGCAATTTGATGCCGAGCTGGATACGGTGAGGGCACAAGTATTACAAATGGGTGGACTGGTGGAGAGTCAAATTCGGCTCGCTATTGAGGCGATGGTTCATGACGATGTACCGCTAATGAACCGCGTTATTAACGATGATCATCGCGTTAACGCGATGGAAGTACAAATCGACGAAAGCTGCAACCAGATTATTGCTCGCCGCCAACCTGCCGCAGGTGACTTGCGTATGGTGATGACAGTGGTCAAAACTATTACTGATCTCGAACGTATCGGCGACGAGGCGGCAAAAATAGCACGCATGGGCAAACTGCTGTCGCAGAGGAAAAGTCTAATCCTGCCTCGTTATACGGAAATCAAGCTAATCTCCGAACTGGCTCTGGACATGCTACACAAATCGCTGGATGCCTTTGCTCGTATTGATCTTTTCTATACTGCCCAAGTAGTGCGTCAGGATGAGTTGGTTGATGAAGAATTCCGCTCCATCATGCGCTATCTCATCACCTACATGATGGAAGACCCGCGCACGATCTCCATTGCGCTGGAAATTCTGTTCATCGCCAAGGCCATCGAGCGTATCGGTGATCATGCCAAGAACATGTCCGAATATGTGGTTTATATGGTCAAGGGCAAGGACGTGCGCCATGTCACCGTGGAAGAAATTGAGCGCGAAGTTTTAGAGTAATTTGCCAAAACGTGATTATGCCTGATCATTAATTAATACATAATTCACCGTATGCGCTTCATAATCTCCTGACTTTTTGCCTGATTTCAATTTCCGCATGCTTGCAACCCC
>JANMWF010000169.1:0-7158 GCA_031393845.1 Nitrosomonadales bacterium
TGGCAAACCACGGTTATGCGAGATAAGGATGCCAGGAGGATGCATCCTCGCCTATGTATCGCATGCATATGCCTGTCAGACTAGCCTGGTCTGCAATGAGGATGTTCGAGGGAAAAACAGGGAGCAGGAAATGAAGATGACAGTTTGGTTTGAAAAAATTCCACCCCATTCTGAAACAGGGTTTCAGACTGGGGTTTTTCTACAGCGTCGTTATACCCAGTAGACAGTACGCTTATGAGAACGCACGGGGTCAGTTCTAACATTCCAACAAACTCTACTCCAAACCCTCTCAAAGAATACAAAAAATCCGATGCTGCCATCGCCAACCTGACACCGGAACAACGCCGCGTAACCCAGCACGGCGGCACGGAACATTCAGGGACGGGGGCGTATCTTCACAATGACGAACCGGGCATCTATGTGGATATCGTGTCGGGGGAGCCGCTGTTTACGTCGTCGGACAAGTTCGAGTCGGGCTGCGGCTGGCCCAGCTTCACCAAACCCATCGAACCCGCGCACATCAACGAACTGCGCGATACCAGCCATGGCATGATCCGTACCGAAGTCCGCTCGGTTCACGGCGACAGCCATCTTGGGCATGTGTTCCCGGACGGTCCGCAGGATCGCGGTGGCTTGCGCTATTGCATCAATTCAGCCTCGCTGCGCTTTATCCACCGGGATGACATGGAGGCGGAAGGCTACGGCGAATATCTTAACCAGGTGGAGGATAAGTAATGGCACAGGAACGCGCAGTACTGGCAGGGGGCTGCTTTTGGGGCATGCAGGATCTGATCCGCAAGTTGCCGGGCGTGGAGAAAACGCGGGTTGGCTATACCGGCGGCGACGTGCGCAACGCTACCTACCGCAATCACGGTACGCATGCCGAAGGTATCGAAATCTTCTTTAACCCAGCGGAAAGTTCTTACCGCCGCATTCTGGAATTCTTCTTTCAGATACACGATCCGACGACGGCCAATCGGCAGGGCAATGACCAGGGTTTGTCCTACCGCTCGGCGATTTACTACGTCAACGATGTGCAGAAGCAGACCGCGCTAGATACGATTGCCGACGTGAACGCCTCAGGCTTGTGGCCGGGTAAGGTGGTTACCGAGCTGGCACCTGCCGGTGATTTCTGGGAAGCCGAGCCCGAGCATCAGGATTATCTGAAACGTCTCCCCAACGGCTATACCTGCCATTACCCGCGCCCGAACTGGATGTTGCCAAAACGAACGGACAAATAATGGCCATGCTGGAGCCAGCATAAACGCACAGCCATTACGTTCGACCCCACTTTCATACGGCAGCTTATTGTGTATTTGTGCATACAAAAAACATTGACGCACCACCTATTTGTGCATACACTCATGGCTCATGAAAGTCGACTTTGACCTGATCAAGAACGAGAGAAACATCAGAGAGCGCCAACTCTCATTCGAACGGGCGGCAGAAGTCGATTTCAATACTATGCTGGTGTTTCCTGACACCCGAAAAACATATGGCGAAACCCGTTACATCGCGCTGTGCTACCTGGATCGCCGGTTGCATGTTCTGTGCTTTACTGAGACCGAGACGGACATTCGGGTAATCAGTTTCCGTAAGGCAAATACGAGAGAGGTAAATAGATATGGCAAGCCGCAAACCCTTGATTGACGCAGACGGCGAGGTCCGCGAACTAACCGCCGAAGATATGGCGAAATTTAGCCCGGCCGCTGAAGTGTTGCCACTGTCCCTTAGAAAGAAACTAGGCGTGCGTGGCTCTCAGAAAGCACCGATTAAAGAGCGCATCACTATTCGGTTGTCGCGAGAAGTAGTAGAGCAATTCCGCGAAAGCGGCGAGGGCTGGCAAACCCGAGTGGACGCAGCCTTGCGTGAGTGGCTCAAGAGCCATTCTCCGGCATAAGCCATTGCTTCATTCACGCGCGGGGTCGAACCCGGTAGCGTGGTAGGTTGGTCTGAATGAAATGAAGCCCAACATCTCACCACTCACCATATGAAAATCAGATTTTTTCAGCAGCCTGCTAGTGGTAGTAATGCCACCACTACTTTGGCACGTTGATGCCGTATTAGGAAGTGGGCGTCTATTCCATTACGTTAGAGCGTAAGAGGAGAAATAGGTATGGCCGATGCCAACAATTCATCTGTGGCGCAAGCCGATCAGTCGCGGATTGCCGCAGCGATTGATGTCGCAAAAAATCTCTTTGCCTTACTACGGGACATTGCGCTCGCAGCACTGGCCGTATTGCTTCTCGTTTTTCCGACCACGTTCAATGATCGCCTCACCCAAGCTGGATTCGAGGAGGGAAGCTTTGCGGGTTTAAAGTGGAAGGCCAAGTTGGTTGAATCAGATGCCGGGCTAAAAGAAGCCCGTGTCCAAATTAATGATCTCTCAGGTCAGTTAACACTGACATCGGAAAAGCTTAGAGAAGCCGAAACCAAATTGAATGACCCCAAGTTCAAGGCGGAGGTTGCGAAACTGGAGCTAGATACAAAATCAGTTAATGCGGCCGCAGAAAAGGTTGCCACTAATGTTTCAAGCATTATTTCCTCAAATGCCCCACTGGTCGAGCGCGCTCAGTCTTCAAATGATCGCAAATGGGGAGTCATATATGGCGGCGACGCAAAGCTCGAGCTTGCAAAATATGAAATTGAAGTCATTGCTCCAAAGCTTGGCATACCAAATGCCACCATACTGGTGGACAAGAATGGTAGTTATCGGAGCGTATCGATTGTCGATTCAAACGAAGAGGCTCGCCAAGTACTGTTAAAGGCCAAACAACGCAGACAGGATGCCTATATTGTGCGCATGTCGAGTTGGTATCCAAATAGAATCCAGAAAGATGGATATCAACTTTGTGCGGTTGCACCGTCTTAACCATTCGTTCAACCGGACTCTACACAGAGCCTTGCTTAGAAACTTGAATTTTTAGAGGCGCCCCAAAGAAAATTTGACGGTCTTTGAGTCATCACCGGGAGAGCTCAGACGTTTCTGTTCTGTTTGTGGCTCGAACCTCGTCGCCGAGCGCCTCGCACAGCCACATGTCATTGTGCGGATAGCAACACTCGATGAAGACCCCGGCACCAAACCTGCTATGCACATTTGGTGTTCGCATGATGTTCCGTGGCTACAGGACGATAAGGACGGGCCGTTCTATCAAGAATGGCAACCCGGTAGGTAATCATATGCCGCGCTACCCCTCATTCCACTGGAGCTGCGCGCTAAAGCCGCGCAGCTCCAGTGAATTCAAACGTTGGACATCATGAAAATCCTCGCGATATTCGGCAGCCTTCGTGTTGCTTCTCTCGCTTTGATGCGGTCTTTGTGGCAGGCCATTTCTTCGGGCAGGATGGTGCTTACACTTGATGAAGACTTCTGTTTCATGGATAATCACTTGCTTCACATGCCGGGATGGCGGAATTGGTAGACGCGCCGGACTCAAAATCCGGTGCTGGAGACAGTGTGAGGGTTCGAGTCCCTCTCCCGGCACCAACTATAAATTCATTACCCAGTTGTCAACCAATAACAAACTAGAGCGTTATTAACATTGACACTAAGTAATGTCACCATTGTTTATTAACTTAATTAGAATTGGAGTTCACATGAAACTGTTATCTACGCTGATCGCTGCTGTATTCGCTGTTGTTACTTTCTCCGCTGTTGCTGCTGATGCAGCCGCTCCTGCAGCTGCTCCTGCTGCAACAGGCGCTGCTGCGTCAGACGCGGCTGCTCCTGCTAAGAAAGCTAAAAAAGCCAAGAAGGCTAAAAAAGCTAAGAAAGCTGACGACGCAGCTCCAGCAGCAGCTCCAGCAGCTCATTAATTTTGTAAGCTTTAAAAATGGCAGGGGCAACCCTGCCATTTTTATTTCATTCGATTCTCCGCTTAAAAGCACATAATCTGAAATCGGCATGACATGGCCTGGAAACCCAAAGTCACGGTAGCAGCCGTTATCGAGCAAGGCTGCAAATTTCTTCTGATTGCCCCCCTGCTGTCCAACCAACCTGCTGAGTCAGCAACTTCCGTTACCGTATCCCATTTGTACTGAGCTACGTAGAATTTTCTTTGCGACAAACGCCACCCCCCTAATGATACGAATACATCATGTCTAAAGAATGTATTGTCGTCGGCATATCCGGCGGAGTAGATTCGGCCGTTACCGCGCTTCTGCTGAAACAGCAGGGCTATAAGGTCATTGGCCTGTTTATGAAAAACTGGGAGGATGATGATAGTGACGAGTACTGTTCCTCGCGCCAAGACCTGATAGATGCAGTCTCCATCGCCGACACCATAGGTATCCCCATCGAAACGGTGAATTTCGCAAAGGAATACAAGGATCACGTATTCAGCCATTTCTTGCGCGAATACGCGGCCGGGCGCACACCCAACCCGGACATCCTGTGCAATTCTGAAATAAAATTTAAGGCTTTTCTGGAACACGCAGTCAATATGGGCGCAGATTCCATTGCCACTGGACATTATGCGCAAATACGCAAGGTGGACGGCAACTATCAATTACTCAAGGCGATAGACAGCAGCAAGGATCAAAGCTATTTTTTATATCGTTTGAATCAGACTCAATTGTCCAAAGCGATTTTCCCGCTGGGCATGCTGCTCAAGTCGCAGGTGCGAGAAATCGCACGCCAGCACAATCTATCTAACTACGCCAAAAAAGATAGTACTGGAATCTGCTTCATTGGCAAGCGTCCATTCCGCGAATTTCTTAACCGCTACCTGCCTGCCCAACCCGGGCCGATATTCACACCCGATGGCAAAATGGTCGGAGAACACATGGGCCTATCGTTCTATACCATTGGCCAGCGTCAAGGCTTAGGTATCGGTGGGCAAGGCCTGCCTTGGTTCGTAGCAGCCAAAAACATTGCAAACAATCACCTGATTGTGGTGCAAGGACACGATCATCCAGCTTTGCTGTCCACATTTCTTGATGCAACAGAACTACACTGGATTGACAGCCATATACCTAATATTGCGCGCGACTACACCGCTAAGATCCGTTATCGCCAAACTGACGTAAGTTGCCATTTCAACGCGCTATCTGACACCCTTGGTAGCGTTGAATTTAGTAAAGTACAATGGGCCGTTACCCCAGGGCAATCGATGGTAATTTACGATGGCGAAATTTGTCTAGGTGGCGGCATCATTACAAATAATCGGTAATGAGAGAGGACAATACAAACAACTTCTCTTTATGGTCACCAATCCATTACCTTAAAAAGAAAAGTTTAACAAACCCGACCAATTGCAATTGTCAATTTCTACAGTTTTATTGTAAATAAATAAGTTGAATATCGTGTTAATTAGCCGCCTTAGGCCAGCCCATAAGTAACATGAACTTTCTGTTTCGGCCTTCAATGGACGACTGACTACCGGTAGCATCATTTCTAGCGATATGCCGTTAATATTTGCTATTTTTTCAAGGATTATCTCGATGACACTGACCGCACTCACCGCAATCTCTCCATTGGATGGCCGCTACCACGGCCAGATTAATCCCTTGCGCATTTATTATAGCGAATTTGGCCTGATTCACCATCGGGTTCAGATCGAAATCGAATGGCTCAAAGCGCTCAGTTTGGAGGCTGGAATTCCTGAAGTCGAACCGTTCTCCACCGCAACCCTTGCATATTTCGATCAACTGATCGCACAGTTTAGTGAAGCTGATGCTGAACAAATTAAAATCATAGAAAAACGTACAAACCATGATGTGAAAGCGATCGAATACTGGCTGCGTGAAAAGCTCTCAGACAATCCAGAAACAAGTAGCAAATTAGAATTTATCCACTTCGCCTGCACTTCAGAAGACATTAACAACCTGAGCCATGCATTAATGTTATTGAATGGGCGCAACGAAGTTATGCTACCAACATTAGATAATCTTATTAACTGCTTACGCGACCTTGCTCATCAACTGGCAGACCTCCCTATGTTATGCCGCACTCATGGACAAACTGCCACGCCGAGCACACTCGGTAAGGAAATGGCCAATGTAGTACATCGACTTCAACGTGCACGTACACGTTTGGCCAGCGTAGAAATACTAGGGAAAATCAATGGCGCTGTAGGTAACTACAATTCTCATGTAGCGTCTTATCCTGAGGTCGATTGGGAGTCTTTCGCACAACGCTTTGTCATGGCTCTGGGGATCACTTTCAACCCATACACCATTCAAATCGAACCGCACGATTACATGGCTGAATTATTCGATGCCTACGCGCGTACCAACTCCATCCTGATTGATCTCAACCGCGACCTTTGGGGCTACATTTCGCTGGGCTATTTCAAACAAAAAGTGGTAGCAGGTGAGGTCGGCTCCTCCACTATGCCACATAAGATTAACCCCATAGATTTTGAAAACTCCGAAGGTAACCTGGGTTTAGCGAACGCCCTGCTACGGCATCTATCCGAAAAGCTTCCGATCTCGCGCTGGCAGCGCGATTTAACCGATTCCACCACACTACGCAACATGGGCGTAGTGCTGGGCTATACATTGCTGGCTTATGAGTCATGCTTAAAAGGATTGAATAAACTGGAAGCAAATCCGCAACGCATGGCGGAAGACTTGAACAATAACTGGGAAGTATTGGCTGAGCCAATCCAAACTGTAATGCGGCGCTACAGTATCGAAAATGCCTACGACAAACTTAAAAAACTAACACGCGGCAAAGGCGGCATCAACCGAGACAGCCTGCATGCTTTCATCCACACATTAAATATTCCGGAAGCGGAAAAACAACGCTTATACATATTAACGCCAGCTACCTATACAGGTATGGCCAGTGAGTTAGCAAGGCGTATCTGAATCAGATAATTTCACTTGAAAACTTTTGTCTATAGGGCGCCTCTAAAAATTCAAATTTCTAGGCAAGACAAGGCACAAGTAAAAAATTTGAGCGCGGCATATAGTTGAGTTGTAAGCGATAATTTTTTTCGAATAACGCCGTATTGTGACGAAAATTGGATTTTTAGAGGTGCCCTATAGTTTCATCAAAATAAAAACCCTCTCACAATGGAGAGGGTTTTTATTTATAAGGAGTCTGACGATGACCTACTTTCACATACGTATATGCAGTGGTCTAATTTACACGGACACCTCGATAGGTGGAAAATCCACTATCAGAGGAGTACTAAATGACAAAGCAACGAA
>JANMWF010000176.1:0-5288 GCA_031393845.1 Nitrosomonadales bacterium
CCTTAAGCCAGCGATATACCATGTCGAATACCACCATCACTCGCGCATGACCGAGATGGCAATAGTCATACACCGTCATGCCGCATACATACATTCGAACCTTGCCGGGTTCGATGGGAGTAAAATTCTGCTTGTCGCGGGTGAGAGTATTGTAAATTTTCAGCATCAAAAACCTTTAGAGCAAACTTTTCTTAACTATCTGCGCACCAGCAACACCGGTATGGATGCGGCACGGGCTACACCTTCCGCTACACTGCCCATCAGCAAATGTGCAATACCCTTGCGACCATGCGTGCCCACTACCAGCAAATCGGCATTCCATTTTTGAGCCTCCTCTGATATGACGCTACCGATGCGGCCATCATAGGTCTCAACCAATTTTGTTTCGACCGTAATACCTTGCTCAGCAAGCTGTCTTCTATGCTTTTCCAGCAATGCCTTACCTGCATCTGAAACCGCTTTCAAACTATTCTGCATCAGGATCATATTCATACCGTCTGGCTCCCACATGATGGGCATTTCTTCACACACATGCAGCAGCAAAATTATGGAGCTCATTTCTCGAGCCAGCTTGGTTGCTTCGTCTAATGCCTTACCGGAAGTTGTGCTACCGTCTACCGCCACTACCATACGCTTATACATTGATGCCTCCTGCTTAACCCTGATCTTTCGTCCACGAATCTTTGAGGGTCACGGTGCGATTGAACGTCAATTTTCCACCGGGCTGGTGCTCATGCCGATCGGTGCAAAAATATCCGAGACGCTCAAACTGATAATGTGTTTCAGGTGCCGCGTCACGCACGGCAAGTTCAACCCAGCCCTGAACCACGGTCAGCGACGCTGGGTTGATGAATTCACAGAAATCGCGCGCCTTGTCGCTGTCTGGTTCCGGCACAGTGAACAGGCGGTCATACAAACGAATTTCCGCGGGCAGTGCATGTTCAACGGACAGCCAGTGGATCACGCCCTTCACCTTGCGCCCCACCGGATTCTTGCCCAGCGTATCTTGATCAATGGAGCAGCGAAGTTCGATTACGTTACCGGCAACATCTTTTACTACTTCATCACAGCGCATCACATAACTGTAGCGTAAGCGCACTTCACCACCGGGCGTCAAACGCTGCCAGCCAGTAGGCGGGTTCTCGGTAAAGTCGTCGACCTCAATCCAAATTTCCTTGCTGAAAGGCACCATGCGACTACCGAATTCTGGATGTTCCGGATGGAAGCCAGCTTCGCGTGATTGACTTTCGCCCGCCACAAAATTGCTAATGATGACCTTCAACGGTTTTACCACCGCCATCACACGTGCCGCACGTGCTTCCAAATCTTCACGGATGCAGGCCTCCAGCACAGACATGTCAACCACATTTTCGCTCTTTGAAATACCGATCCTGCGAGTAAATTCGCGAATGCCTTGCGGTGTATATCCGCGTCTGCGCATACCGATAATGGTTGGCATACGTGGATCATCCCAGCCGGATACATGTTGCTCGGTGACCAGTTGCAGCAGCTTGCGCTTGCTGGTTATGGTGTAGCGCAATTCCAGTCGTGAGAATTCAATTTGTCGGGGATGAGACGGTACAGCCAGCTGATCCAGCACCCAGTCATATAAGGGTCGATGGTCTTCAAACTCCAGCGTACATAGCGAGTGAGTAATGCCTTCCAGCGCATCGGAAATACAGTGAGTGTAATCATACATCGGGTAGATGCACCAAGTATCACCAGTCCGAATATGATGAGCGCGACGAATGCGGTAAATCGCCGGGTCGCGCAAGTTGATATTGCCAGAAGCCATGTCGATCTTAGCGCGCAGCACCCTGGCGCCATCGACAAACTCACCTGCGCGCATGCGCTGAAACAGATCAAGGTTTTCAGCTTCAGAGCGCTCGCGGTATGGGCTGGGTTTGCCCGGATGAGTAAGCGTGCCACGATATTCGCGCATTTCCTCAGCACTGAGATCATCCACATAAGCCTTGCCCTGCCTGATCAACCCGACTGCGTAGCCGTAAAGCTGTTCGAAGTAATCAGACGCCCATCGCACCTCACTCTGCCATTGAAAGCCCAGCCATTGAACGTCCCCCTGAATAGCGCGTGCATATTCCTCGCTTTCCTTTTCCGGATTTGTGTCGTCAAAGCGCAAATTGCAGTGGCCCTGATAGTCGAGTGCCAAACCAAAATTCAGGCAAATAGACTTGGCATGACCAATATGCAGATATCCATTCGGCTCCGGTGGGAAGCGTGTGACAATATCGGTATGTTTACCACTCGCCAGATCGGCCTCAATAATATTGCGGATGAAGTGGGGGATGGGTGCTTGTGTGTGGCTGCTCATTATTTCGACGGTTCTTTCAAGGCAAGAGCAATGATTTTACCCGAAAATCTTCTTGCTCAAACAGATGAAGTACGGATGACCTTGTCAGCTGATACGATAAGCTGTGAAAAAAATGAGCAGATTTGATAGAATCCAGTTTCCTTGGGTAACCCATTTATTCTGAATGCTTCATAAAATTTCGCGTGAAGATCACGCAAAATTGACTGATAGGAAAATTTTGGTAAAAACGTGGCGTAATTATTTATACGCCCAAGCGAACAAAATATTTCATATTAATCATAAAATCATTTCGGAAAAGTACCACATAATGGACAATTTCAACCGTTTTGGCCTCCATGCAGCACTATACGGAGGCGTGCTGTTACTGTGTCTCAGCCTCACCGTAGGCGCGGATGAAATTCAGGATATCAATAAACTGTTCAAGCAGAATCAGCATGCGCAGGCACTGAAGCGGGTCGATACCTACCTCACCAACAAGCCTAACGATGCTCAGGCACGCTTCCTGAAAGGGCTAATCCTTACTACTCAGCTCAAAACCAATGACGCTATCGATATATTCTTATCGCTGACTGAGGATTACCCGGAACTGCCGGAGCCATATAACAATCTCGCCGTGCTATATGCTGGGCAAGGCCAATACGACAAGGCTAAGGTCGCCCTAGAAAGGGCGATCCACAACCATCCAAACTATGCCACCGCACAGGAAAATTTGGGCGATATCTACGCCAAAATGGCAAGCCAGGCTTATGAGCGTGCGCTACAACTGGACAGGAACAATACCGCTACACAGACCAAGCTTGCTCTCATTAATGATCTGTTCTCCAAGAATAAACCCAGTACTGCCAAGCCGCAAACCGCTGTTCCCGGGGCAGCTTTTGTGCCATCTAAAGTAGTCACCGCTGTACCCGAACCTGCCTCGTCCACCAAGCCCGCAATTGTTAATAAGCTAGCTGATTACGATAGCGCTGAAGTGCTAAAGACATTGCATGAATGGGTCGAAGTATGGTCGTCCCAAAACATCAGAAATTATTTAGCATTCTATGCTATAGATTTTAAGACCCCGAACGGCGAAAGCCGCGACCAGTGGGAAAAAGAAAGCAAGATGCGTATCAGCGCGCCCAAATATATCGAAATCAATATTAGCAATGAAAAGGTCAGCTTCTCGGATGAGAGCCATGCCACCATTACCTTTCATCAGTCCTATCGCTCCGACTACCTAAACACATCCTTTGACAAAATCATGCGTCTGGTAAAATTAAACAATAAATGGCGAATCCAAGAAGAGCGTGCCGCAAAATAATTTAACATGTTCCTCATGCCGCTATATATCAGAAGCATGTAATGAATAGCATAATGAAACTCCAAATATGTCCCCTTCTCTGCTGCTCAGTTGCGTGCGATGCTGCGCCGTACCCGCTGGCACTCTTTCCAACCTTCAACTATAAATGGAAAATCTAGCATGGTTAAAGTTAAACTACATACCAATTATGGAGTAATTACTCTCGAACTGGATGCCGAAAAAGCGCCCGTCACGGTAAAAAATTTCCTTGAATATGTTAACAGCGGTTTTTACTACAAGACCTTATTCCATCGCGTGATCGATGGATTTGTAATCCAGGGCGGCGGCTATAACTACGCGTTGGGGACAGTCTCGATGAGTAGTATTTCAAAAATGTCACTAAAATCCACCAATGCGTCAATAAAAAACGAAGCTGCAAACGGCTTGAAAAACGACAAATATACCATCGCCATGGCGCGCTCATCCGCCCCTCACTCCGCCACATCTCAATTCTTCATTAATTTGAAGGATAATAATTCCCTGAATTACACTGCACCCGATAAGCAAGGCTATGGCTATTGCGTGTTTGGAAAAGTAGTGACGGGCACTGAAGTTGTGGACGCTATCAGCAAGGTAGCGGTCGGCAGTCGCTACGAACTTGAAAGCGTCCCATTAGAAGATGTCGTCCTCAAAAAAGCGGAAGAAGTGCAATGATGGAAAATAGTGCCCGGGAGCTTGTCGATTGTAAAAAATTGAAGCCTGCAGTATAAAAATGCGAGCAAAATTATAGGTAACAATCTTTAAGTTGCATGAAAATTCCCCGCAAGGGGTTGGGTGCGGCAACCGCTTTCATATCATTTACGAGGAAATCATATAATGAAACTTCAACAAATATTCGCTACGCTGCTGCTTAGTTGCCTGCCATTGTGCACAGCACAGGCTGCCCCCATTTCTCAACAACACTCAGCACAAAAAGGAAAAACTAGCATGGTCAAACTGCATACTAACCACGGCAATATCACCATCGAACTGGATGCTGAAAAAGCGCCTGGCACCGTCAAAAACTTCCTCGACTACGTGAATAGCGGATTTTATGACAACACGCTGTTCCATCGCGTAATCGATGGCTTCATGATCCAAGGCGGTGGCTTCGAGTCCGGCATGAAAGAAAAATCCACCAAGGCGACAATTCGAAACGAGGCAGCTAATGGCTTAACGAACGACAAATATACAATCGCCATGGCCCGTACCTCCGATCCACACTCTGCCACAGCACAGTTTTTCATTAACTTGAAGGGCAACATGTTTCTCGACTACACTGCACCCAATAGCCAGGGCTATGGTTATTGCGTATTCGGAAAAGTGGTGTCAGGCACAGAAGTGCTGGATGCTATTCGCAAAGTCAAGACAGGCAATAAATCGGGGCACCAGGACGTGCCGCTGGAGGACGTAATCCTCACCAAAGCGGAAATAGTGCAATAACTTAAAGAACGGCGACTATACCAGCCGCCCGGACTTGAGAAATCAAAGCAAACAAACGGCTGGGCGGGAACACATTTCGTCGCGTTTCAATTGAATGGTCAAAGACGCGACGAAACTTGGGCCGACCCAACGCTTTAGGGCACCTCTAAAAATCCAATTTTCGTCACAATACGGCATTACTCGAAAAAAATTATC
>JANMWF010000222.1:0-3235 GCA_031393845.1 Nitrosomonadales bacterium
ATTTTTACTTTAGTTATTCACCTTACCTAATAGCAGATATTCCATCAGTGCTTTTTGTACATGTAATCTATTCTCTGCTTCATCCCAAACTGCGCTTTGCGGGCCGTCAATGACAGCGGCGTCCACTTCCTCGCCGCGATGTGCCGGCAGGCAATGCATGAACAGCGCATCCGGTTTGGCGACAGACATCATTTCTGTATCCACGATCCAGTCGGCGAACGCCTTGCGGCGTGCATCGTTCTCGCGCTCAAAGCCCATGCTGATCCAGACATCGGTGGTAACCAAGTCGGCATTGCGTGCCGCATCCATCGGGTCAGCAAATTCCTCATAGTGGTCTTCGCCGAATAATCCAGCACGTTCTGGCTCAACTTCATAGCCAGGAGGAGTGGAAACATGGACGTTGAAGTCGAACACTTCCGCTGCTTGTAACCAGGTATTGCATACATTGTTCGAATCGCCTATCCACGCTACGGTTTTGCCCTGAATGGAACCGCGCTGCTCGATATAGGTGTAGATGTCAGCCAATATCTGACAGGGATGGTATTCATTGGTCAGGCCGTTAATCACCGGCACTCTCGAATTTGCGGCAAAGCGTTCGATAATTTCCTGTTCGAAAGTACGGATCATTACCAGGTCGCTCATGCGAGAGATAACTTGTGCAGCGTCTTCTACCGGCTCGCCGCGTCCCAGTTGCGAATCGCGCGTATTGAGGTAAATGGCATTGCCGCCAAGTTGTTGCATACCTGCCTCAAACGATAGGCGCGTACGCGTGGAGCTCTTCTCAAAAATCATCACTAAAGTGCGATCCACAAGCGGATGATAGAGCTGGTAGGTTTTGAAACGCTGCTTGATGATGCGCGCGCGAGCGAACACGTGTTCGAGCTCTTCACGGGTAAGATCTTTGAATTGTAGAAAATGTTTAAGGCTCACGTTATGCACCTTGAGCCAGGAAATTGGAAATCAGCGGGCATAGCTTATCCAGTAATTGCAGCGCTTCTGCGGTAGTGAACACCATTGCGGGTAGCAGCCGGATAACGTTGTCAGCGGTGACGTTGATCAACAATCCTTGCGCCAAGGCTTGCTTAACCAATTCCCCGCAGCTCCTGTCTAGTTCAATGCCGATAATCAGCCCCTGGCCTCGAATTTCCACTACGCCAGCCACTGTGGCCAGGCGTGTGCGTAAGCTCTGCTGTATAAATTCGCCTACCGTGGCGGCACTCGCTACCAGCTGGTCTTCTGCCATTATCGCCAGCGTGGTTAGCACAGCTACACATGCCAATGGGTTGCCGCCGAAAGTGGAGCCATGATTGCCCGGCTTAAAGGTGCCCGCTGCCTTGCCAGCGGCCAGGCAGGCGCCGACAGGAATGCCGGAGCCGATACCTTTGGCTAGTGTCATTACGTCCGGCAAAATGCCCGTATGCTGGTGGGCGAACCATTTGCCGGTACGGCCAATACCGCATTGCACTTCATCCAGCATCAACAGCCAGTTGTGCTGGTCACAAATTTTGCGCAGTTGCTCGAGATAATGGATATCTAAGGTGCGGATTCCACCTTCGCCTTGAATGGGCTCGATCAGCACCGCTACGACATCGGGGTTGTGTTCGGCAACTTGGTGTATGGCGTCCAGATCATCATAAGGAACGCGCACAAAACCTTTTACCAGTGGCTCGAATCCCGCCTGCACTTTGCGGTTGCCGGTGGCGGATAGCGTGGCCAAAGTGCGGCCATGAAACGCTTTCTCCATGACGATGATTGCTGGATTGTCGATGCCTTGCTGATGCCCATATAGACGCGCCAACTTGATCGCAGCTTCATTAGCTTCACAGCCAGAATTGCACAAGAATACCTCTTGCATGTGGGACAGTTCGCACAACCTGTCGGCTACAACTTCCTGCTCGCTTACTTGGTACAAGTTGGAAACGTGTATCAGTTTGCTCAACTGCACTTTAAGCGCGGCAGTTAAGCGTGGATGGGCATGTCCCAGAGTGTTGACAGCGATGCCGGACAGCGCGTCAAGGTAGCGTTTGCCATCACTGTCCCACAGCCAAACGCCTTCTCCGTGCGTGAAGGCGACTGGCAGGCGAGCATAGGTGTTCATCAAATGTGACATAGATAGATAGATAGATAGATAGATAGATAGATAGAATGACAGACGGCGGCATGGCCGCCGTATTGGGTTCGGGAAAACGCGTATATTGAGCTAAATTGACCGGATTGTGCAAGGGGAAAATTTATATTGCACTTTATTAATAAGGGCGTCAGTAATCTAATTGCATTAATAAAATATATTAAACAATATATTATCTTTAAGGTTTATTGCCGGAGGTGCCCCATGTCCCGAGTTGCAGTGAAACTATTATGCATAAAAGAACAGGGGATGGTGTTGAATAAACTTACGCATAGCCGTGCAGAGCAGATCCGACTGCGTACAATAAAATGCATCGCCATTCATTTGGCGCACGCGCGAAGTCAAGGGTGCTCAGCTCCGGAATACTATTATCAACTTGTGCAATTAAATATTAGTGTGTGCAGGTCGACTTAGATGTTCGCCGTGGCTGATCTATATGATTCATACATTTGGCGAACTATAAAAATAAAGCCGACAGCATGTGCTGTCGGCTTACTTGGGATGTGCGTGCTGTTATGCTTGAGCCATTGCCTTGATGGCAGCGGACAGGCGGCTCTTATGACGCGCAGCCTTATTTTTGTGAATGATTTTTTTGTCGGCGATGGAATCCACGATACTGGTAGATTCGATGAAAACGGCTTGTGCCACAGCTTTGTCGCCAACTTCAATAGCTTTCGCCACTTTCTTGATTGCAGTACGAAGTTCAGAGCGCAGGCTCGTATTATGATCGCGCTGTTTGTTTGCTTGTCTCGCGCGTTTTCTAGCTTGTGCTGTGTTTGCCATGGCAACTCCCTGAGGATCTCTCTTGCAATATTTAAAGAGCGGATTATACGAAGGCTTGCCAACTTTAGCAATTGTTTGTTTTTTTGTGTGTTGCGAGTTTATGATCTGTCCGGTTTTGTAGCGCGCAATCTGTCTGGACTTGTAGCGCATGATTGTCCGGATTAACTCAGCTCCAGAAGGGGTAGAGATGAGCCATGCCAGGCGAAATTGAGGTAAGTTGAAAAAAATGGGTACGAATGTTTTGATAAATTTAAAACATGGATTTTAGATGCTCCAGAAATTATCTGTCGCGAGTTTTTAGAATTGTCCGCTTTTGTTACCTTG
>JANMWF010000190.1:0-3051 GCA_031393845.1 Nitrosomonadales bacterium
TATATCGCGGCTGTTCTCGCCCTGCACCTCCTGCAGAAATACAATATCGGCGTTGAGTTCACGCAAGCGCTCGCGCAACTCGTGCAGCACAATGCGCTGGTTGAAATGGGACAAACCCTTGTGAATGTTGTAGGTGACGATGTTCAGTGTGATCATAAGTGGCTCATCAATACCGCATCAGCAGACCACATAGCATTACAATATACACAATGAGCATGTTGCTAGCCGCAAACATCCGTCAGGCGTTACCTATGCCACGGGTGGGAAGGCCGATTTGACGCGCGAAATCCAGCATGCGTTCGATAGAAACCTTGGCACGACGCCCGATTACCGGATCAACATGTATCTCATTCTTCCCTCTTTCCAACGCTTCGGCCAGATTCAGCAACCCGTTCATCGCCATCCACGGACAGTGATTACAGCTAGTGCAAGTCGCGCCCTCTCCGGCCGTAGGCGCTTCGAGAAACACCTTGTCAGGCGATAAGGTTTTCATCCTGTGCAGAATACCGTTGTCGGTCGCCACAATGAACTTGTTCGTAGCCAAAATTTGTGTAGCCTTAATGAGCTGTGTGGTGGAGCCCACTACATCAGCAAGCTGAACTACTTCCGGGGGAGATTCCGGGTGCACCAGCACTTTGGCATCCGGGTGTTGCGCCTTAAGTTCAGCCAACTCCTTGGCCTTGAACTCGTCATGCACCACACATGAACCTTGCCACAGCAACATGTCGGCGCCACTTTGTTGCTGAATGTAATTGCCCAGATGACGATCCGGTGCCCATAATATCTTCTGCCCCTGCTCTTTAAGATGCTTAACGATGGGCAACGCGATAGAACTGGTTACCACCCAGTCGGCGCGCGCCTTCACCGCCGCACTGGTATTGGCATATACCACCACGGTACGATCCGGGTGTGCGTCACAGAAAGCAGTAAATTCCTCCACCGGGCAACCAAGGTCGAGCGAACAGTTGGCATCCAGATCGGGCATTAGCACGCGCTTTTCCGGGTTGAGGATTTTCGCCGTCTCGCCCATGAAACGTACCCCCGCCACCACTAACGTTTGTGCCGGATGCTGATGACCGAAATTGGCCATATCAAGAGAATCAGATACACAACCGCCAGTAGCATCGGCTAAATCCTGCAAATCAGGATGTACGTAATAGTGCGCCACCAGCACCGCATCCTGTTCTTTTAACAGTCGCTTAATGCGCTCGATCAGCATGGCTTTTTCATCGGGCTCCGGTTCGCGCGGCTTCTTCGCCCACGCTGCCGAAGTGGTGCAGCCGGGATGCTGATAGGCAATCGATATCATGCCGTCCTGCCTCTCAATTTCCTTCATTTTAAAATCTTTCGTTCACTATGTATGGGCAATTTCAGCCCCCCGCTCTTTCAGGTAACTGCAAAATCGCTGCGCGGTTGCTTGGCGAAAATACCAGCTCCGCAGCTTCCTGCCAAGGCAACCATTTATAACTGAGATGTTCACGCGGTGACAATTGGACAGGAAGCACGCAGGGTAATTTCAATCCAAATACATGCTCGGTATTGTGCCGGGTGCCGGGTGCATAGCGATGCTGCCATTCGGCATAAATTTCATAGATATTTTGGGCCTGCCAGTCCACCAAGGTAACGCGATTGGCATCCAAGCCAGTCTCCTCAAACACTTCGCGCACAGCTGTCTCGCGCAAAGACTCGTCATCATCCTGGCTACCGGTGACTGATTGCCAAAAGCCTGGATGATCAGCGCGTTCCAGAAGCAACACCTCAAAATCCAAGGTATAAATCACCACTAGCACCGAAATTGGTAATTTGTATTGCATGAATGGCGCTAGCAGAAAAATATCCAGAATGGTTTATCTTGCGATTTCCAGAAAGCTATCGTATCCGCAAAAATTTCCATAGCAATATTGTGATCCTCAGCAGCTATCCCGAGTGTGTCATTATCGTTACGCAACAGCAGCACATAACCGAAAGCGGGTTGCCAGGAAAGATCACTCAATGTATCGGCCAGCGCATCCCAATTGCCGCCAAACCAATCCGGCACATGGACTGCCTGCGCAATGGCAGCGATAAATTGTTCCTTGCCCTCTATCTCAGTCAGATCAACCTCGAACAAGATGCAACCAGCCTCTGCCACTGCTGCATACAACTCTTCCAAGCGGCAACCCAGCCGGTATGCACCCGCCTCTCTTACATCTTTTAAGCGTAATGACAAATTACTCATGTTATTCCGAGATACGCCGAAAAGTCTGGTAATGGTCCGCGCTGTAGTAACACTCAACAGGTTGGCCACAGACAATGCGCCGTGCGCCACGATTGCGTACTCCAGGCGTTTTTACTGTAAATTCACGATAATAGCCACGCCCGCGTTTGGGCAACCGTTTTTCGAAATTACTGAATATCACACCATCACGCGCATATAAAAACGGGCCCCCCTGCTTAATGAGATGCAAGGTTTCTCGCCCTTCTGGCGGCAACGCGGACACCGCGATAACCTGCATTTCACGGTCATTATTTGACTTAAACGCATAAGCATGAGTTTGGGCTGAAGCCAGTGCTAGCAGCATTGCAAACAAGGCGAATAAATAATGCAGGATGAACCGTGCGCCAACCATTCTCATCTTAGGAATCTCCGCTACCTGTCCATGCAGAACGCTAAATTCATGCTAGCTATCTCGCAATATTTTGATGCGAGAACGTACCCTGCAGACATTCTTTCCAAATTTTAATCGCATTGCACTGCCACACTATTCCTTCGTCACTTCTATCGTCGTTTGCACTTTCTGACGCAAACGAATATGCAGCTCGTTCAGTTGTTTTTCATCAACGGGACTGGGTGCTTGGGTTAGCAAACACTGCGCGCGCTGGGTCTTGGGGAAAGCGATCACGTCACGGATCGATTCCGAGCCGCTCATCAGAGTAACGATGCGATCCAGGCCAAAGGCCAGCCCGCCGTGCGGTGGCGCGCCATATTGCAGTGCATCAAGCAGGAAGCCAAATTTTAGTTGCGCCTCTTCCGCGCCGATGTTGAGCGCACGGAATACTAATGACTGAGTT
>JANMWF010000193.1:0-2500 GCA_031393845.1 Nitrosomonadales bacterium
CCGTGCCGCCATGCTTCTACCAAGTTCTTCTAGTTGGATATGATCCAGCAGTATTGCCGCTTGCGGCAATAGCTGCGCATTCTCCAAGGAAATGTGACGATCATGCACTTGGATGAAATGCTCCACCGCTTTAATGTCTAACTTCTCCGACCGGCCTTCTGCAATAGCAAGTAACAAAGGGCGCAACTGCTGCCATGTCATATCCATCACTTTGTGCTCGTCCAGTAAGCGCGCTATTAATTCGTGCACATCTGCGTTTGGGGTGGCAAGCAGGCGCGGGAATAAATCTTGCTCCTCGTCATCATGGTGATTCTGCCCGGCGGTATCGAAATAGCGCAGGATGGCCTGCGCTGCCTGTCGCACTTGCGTGTCACAGCCATGAGATGACAGGTGTTGCAGTAACTTGCGCAGCGTAACGCACTGTGCCTGTATCTTGTCGTGACACGCGAGCAACATTTCCAGCGGGTTATCAAAGCTGGGAACAAATGCACCGCCCGCCAATAAGTCACTCATCGCTGTTCCTTTGCGTTACGAGCCCGTCAGTGCAACGGGTCAAAAGTTACTTACCATCACGATTCTGCGCATACTTAATAGCCAGCTCATAGATATCGACCAGGTCTTCTTCGCTAATGTCGATCACGCCATCCATTTGAGTGAGTGCCCATTCGATATCGGCTCGCTCTAGTTGGACATGCTTGGGCTGCCTGTCTGTCTGCAGCAAGGGTTGGGAAGTATGTCGCATTGGGTAATGCCGGCCAGGTATAAGATTATTGATCAACAGCGCCAGCGCCAAGGAGATGCAGATATTAGCCAGCACGATGCATACTACCCATGGCCAACCCATAGGGTGGAATTGTGCGCTGTGTAGTACTAACGTGAGCGCCGTGGATGCACCCGGCGGATGTAAGCAATTCAGGTAATGCATCAGAAAGATCGCCAATCCCACGGCACAGCCTGCGGCTAATAATGGGTCACTAATGAGTTGGCTACATAACCAACCTGCTAATGCTGAAATTAAGTGGCCACCGACCAAAGGCCAAGGTTGCGCCATAGGACTATGTGGTGCAGCAAACAGTAGCACCGCAGAAGCAGCGATTGAACCCAGCATGACCAAGGGATAGTTGGTCTGTGGCAGATATTTGAGCGCCAATCCCAAGAGCAAGATGGCAATTCCACCGATCAAGCCGTTGCGTATTTTCTCGGTAAGCGGAATGGGCGCAGTATGTGTCTTGAAAGACAGGATTAACTCTTTAAAATTCATGGCGTCAAGTTTTTCTTCTGGCTAATTGTAAAGTATGCTGTTTATGTCCTATGCTCAATAAGGAATTTTAATTTAGTCGTCAAACAAATTCACCAACCCATCCAGTCCCACAAAGTTAAACGCATAACTGGCCTGCGCGAGTACTACCGGCTTGGCGTGATAGGCGATACTGACGCCGGCTTGCGCCATCATCTTGAGATCGTTGGCGCCATCGCCAATAGCAATAACCTGTTCCGCCTTAAGCTTCAGTTCATCGCGGATACGCACTAACCAATCAGCTTTACCTTGTGCGTCGAGAATATGCCCGAGTACTTTACCAGTCAGTTTGCCGTTGATGATTTCCAGTGTATTGGCATGCGCGTAGTCCAGACCCAGACGTTGTTTTAAGCGGTCGGCGAAAAAGTCAAAGCCACCTGACACCAGCATGGTCTTTATACCTTGTTCTTTTAGTTTCGCCAACATGATTTCGGCACCGTGATTGAGCTGTAGACGCTCGTCATACACGCATTGCAATGCACTTTCTTCCAGTCCAGCCAGCAACGCCACACGGCGACGCAGGCTCTCACTGAAATCAATCTCGCCGCGCATCGCGGCTTCGGTGATGGCCGCTACTTGCGGTTTAATGTGGATCATATCGGCGATCTCGTCGATACATTCTATGGAGATGAGGGTGGAATCCATGTCCATCACCACCAGACCCAAGTCTGAGAGATGCTGGCTTGGGCGGACAAAGCCGTAGTCGAGTTGGTGTTCGTAACAATAGGCAGCAACGGCATCATGCGGCTTGGCCGCATACAGTCGGTAGGCGTGTGCCGAGGTCTGTTCAATGCGGGATGCGGTGGTCAGCCCGGCTAGGTGGTTCAGCTGGGCAGGGGCGATGTCTTGAATGCCTTGAATAATGAAGTTCATGTGCTTATAGAGTTTTATTTGGGCGCGATGAGAAATAGTGGCCTGTCAATTCCCACGAAGGCGGGAATGACAATGGTTGCAACGAAGCTTAACGATTCACGATAGCTCATTAAAAAAGTTCTTGATCGCCAACACACGCTGGCCGACATCGCTGTATTTTAATTCAATTCTCAGTTTGTCCTGGCCACTCAGTTTGTACTGGCGCTTGCTCTGGATGAGCGTGATGATGCGCATTGGATCTATGGGCGGATTTGGCATGAACTGAATTTGAATCACTTCGCTGGAAGCATCCACCTTGATAATGCCGAGCTGCTTGGCAGCGATGCGCAG
>JANMWF010000234.1:0-7636 GCA_031393845.1 Nitrosomonadales bacterium
GCATTGAGTAATGAACAAAGGGATGTTTATAGAGAGATGCATGTGGCGCTTAAACAAGCAAATTTTGACCTGCAGCGCCTGCAATTCAATACTGTGGCATCAGCTTGCATGAAAATTTTGAAAGCGTTAGAGCAACAAATGGTCATGGTTACGCCTGGCATGAATACAAAAACAGTGGTCATCACAAATGGATTCAGTATCCTTCTGCGTCTGCTTTCCCCCATTGCGCCGCACATCACACAAACACTCTGGCAAGAGTTAGGTTATGGTCATGATATTCTGTCCGCTCCGTGGCCAGAAGTGGATGAAGCCGCATTAATACAAGACGAAATCGAACTGATAATTCAAGTCAATGGGAAGTTGCGCGGCAAGTTGCGCGTAGCGAAGGATGCCGATCATGCCATGCTTGAACAGCTGGCTTTAACCTATCCGTCCGTTGAAAAATTATTAGCCGGCCAAGCTGCCAAAAAAATCATAGTAGTACCTGGGCGCCTGATCAACATAGTAATTTAACCAATGGAAAGATGCCAATGCGCACAAATCTGCTGATACTACCGCTGTTGATAATCACGCTGCTGCTGGGTGCGTGCGGCTTTCATTTGCGCGGGCAAGGGGGATTTACATTCCCATTCCAGACATTACTCATACAGACACCTAATGCCAATGCGTCTTTAATTCTCGATTTAAAACGCGCAGTGCAGTTATATGGCGTAAAGCTCGTTGACACGTCCGAAAACGCGCAACTGACTCTGCATATCGTTTCCGAAACCATGAGCAAGCAGATACTTTCCTTGAGCGATGCCGGCCGCGTGCGTGAATACCAGTTGAATTACCGCGTATCGTTGCGTGCTTACGATAGCAAACAGCAGGATTGGGTTCCCGCAGATGAGATCGTGTTGCAGCGTTATTTGTCTTATGACAACACACAGATTCTTGCCAAGGAAATGGAGGAAACGGTGCTTTATCAGGACATGCGCACGGACGCGGTTCAGCAGATATTGCGCCGCTTGAGCCTGGCCAAGCCGCCGCAATCGCCACAATGAAACTAGCTGATCTACGATGAAACTTTCTGGGGATGATCTGTCGCACCACCTTACCCAAGGGCCTGCGCCGCTGTACGTCATTCACGGCGAGGCGTTGCTGCTGGCTATCGAGGCTGCCGATGCCATCCGCGCTGCAGCACGCACGGCAGGCTATGCTGAACGTGAAGTGCTAATTGCTGAGCCGGGCTTCAAATGGACAGAGTTGCGCAACAGCGCGCAAAGTTTATCGCTCTTCTCTACGCGCAAGCTGGTGGATCTGCGCATTCCATCCGGCAAACCGGGGGTGGAAGGTGCGCAGGCCTTGCAGGATTATTGCCAGAAATTGAACGCCGACACAGTCACGCTGGTATCGCTGCCACGATTGGACAAGGCTGCCTTGGGCAGCAAATGGTTTACTGCGCTGTCAGCCCAGGGGGTGGTAATCGCCACCGAGGAAATCACACTGAATGCACTGCCGGCCTGGATTGCGAGCCGATTGAAGCGACAGAATCAATCCGCTGATGCGGACACTTTGGTGTTTCTCGCGGAGCGGGTGGAAGGCAATTTACTGGCGGCTTATCAGGAAATTCAAAAGCTCGCCCTGCTGTTTCCTGCCGGGCCATTGTCTTTCGAACAAGTGAAGGATTCCGTGATGGATGTGGCGCGCTACGACGTGTTCAAGCTGTCCGAGGCTATGCTGGCGGGTGATGTAGCGCGGTATGCGCACATCCTCGATGGTCTGCGTGCGGAAGGCACGGCTACCGTGCTGATACTGTGGGCGCTGGCCGAAGATATACGCACGCTGAGCAAAGTGTTGCGTGCTATGCAGCACAGTGGCAATTTGGCTTCTGCGCTACGCGATGCGCGTGTATGGGGCGCACGCCAAAAGCTCGTGGAGCGCGCTGTGCGGCGCTTCAGTCCAGTTATAGCCGAGCGCGCCTTGCGTCAGGCCGCGCACGTGGACAAGGTGGTTAAAGGCTTGCGTCGTGGCAACGTATGGGATGAGTTGCTGCAATTGGGGGTTCGCTGCGCTAATGTGAAAGCGACATAAAGCGAATGGACGAAATTCTTCTAGTCCTAACCAACTTGCCGAATCATGAGAGCGCCCAGCGCGTGGCTAACGCTGTGATTGAAAGTCGGGCCGCGGCTTGCATCAACATGCTGGCGGAATGCACCTCGATCTATCGCTGGCAGGGGAAAATAGAGACGGCCAGTGAAGTGCCGCTGCTGATCAAGACTACCCGTGCCGCCTACCCTCAACTAGAGGCCGTCATCCGTTCGCATCATCCCTATGAACTTCCCGAGATAATTGCTGTCTCGGTTAACGCGGGGTTGCCCGGCTATCTTCAGTGGGTCGCGCAAGAAACATCTCCAACCTCTGCCAGCCTTCCTTGACACTGTGAGGCTGAAAGGAGTAGATGCGAAGGCTGTCTTAAATACGATTGCCCGCCTTATAATTATAGCTATTTAGAAAACAGAATATCCTCTATTTCCATAGAGACATTTGGTCATCAAGTTACTGATTTATAGGTAACATTAACTAAGGTTTTGAAAGCGATGCGTCTCTTACTGTGGATATTGTTATGCTTGGTTCCGTTATCCCACGCGGAAAGTTTTCTGGATCGCCTGCCGCTACTGGGTAGCGCGAAGCAAACTGTTATCTTGTCCCCGGATAAGGCATTCGGGCTGGAAGTCAGCGCACGCGATGAGTCCACCCTGCTTGCCAATTTCAAGATCACGCCCGGCTACTATTTATACCGTGACAAGGTTACCTTCACTATATCGGGCGATTCCGCAAAAGCTGCGGGCGTAATAATTACGAATGTGTCCATGCCAAAAGGGGAAATGAAGTCTGACCCCAACTTCGGTGACATGACAGTATTTCATCAGCCCTTCCAAGCGGTAATTACGCTGAAACGCAACAACAAGACAACTCAGGATATTACGCTGGCAGCCAGTTATCAGGGGTGCAAAGAAAATGATCTTTGCTACGCGCCGATTGATAAGCAGTTCAGCATCGAGCTACCCAAGGCAAGTCTCGCAACAACCGTTTCGCCACAGATGCAAGCCTCGGCGCAGTCGGCGCAGGACGTTGCAATGTCTGCTGATTCTGAAAGTACACAGCTCGCCAAACTATTCAAGCAAGGTAGCTTTTGGCTGATCGTGTTATTTTTCTTTAGCGCCGGGTTACTGCTTGCTTTCACTCCTTGCATGCTGCCGATGATTCCCATTCTTTCCGGCATCATCGTTGGCCGCAGCTCACATCCCACCAAAATGCACGGCTTCATTTTGTCGCTTGCCTACGTGCTCGGCATGGCATTAACCTATGCAGCGATCGGCGTGGCCGCCGGTCTGTCCGGTACGCTATTATCCAGCGCGCTGCAAACGCCTTGGGCGCTGGGCAGCTTCGCTGCCGTGTTCGTGTTGCTGTCTTTATCGATGTTCGGTTTTTACGAGCTACAACTTCCCGCTGCCCTGCAAAGCAAATTGACCAATACCAGTAACCACCTGCATGGCGGCCATCTGAGCGGCGTGTTCGTGATGGGCGCGCTATCTGCCGTTATCGTCAGTCCATGCGTCGCCGCACCCATGGCGGCTGCTCTGCTGTACATAGGGCAGACACATGACGCCTGGCTGGGCGGAACAGCGTTGTTTGCACTTGCAATGGGTATGGGCTTGCCATTGCTATTAATCGGCGCATCAGCTGGAGCGCTATTGCCCAAGGCGGGCGCATGGATGGAAGCGGTCAAGCGCTTTTTTGGCGTATTAATGCTGGCGCTCGCGATCTGGCTCATTTCAACGCTGATTCCGCTGAGCATACAGATGTTGCTGTGGGCGGCTCTGCTAGTGCTTTCCGCCATTTATATGCACGCGCTGGATGCGCTGCCAAACAATGCTTCGGGTTGGCAGAAGCTATGGAAAGGTATCGGCATTCTTGCGCTTCTGCTTGGCAGCGCCTACCTGATTGGCGCACTCTCTGGCGCACGCGACATCCTGCGTCCGTTGGCAGCACTTGGCAACGGCCAGGCAGAAATGGCCGCTACTCTGCAGTTTGTGCGGGTAAAGAATGTGGCTGAACTGGATGGCCGCATTGCACAGGCGAATGGCAAGACTGTGATGCTGGATTTCTACGCAGACTGGTGCATATCGTGCAAGGAGATGGAGCGTTACACGTTCACAGATGCGAAGGTGCAGGCTAAATTGAAAAACGCTGTGTTGCTACAAATCGACGTCACTGCCAATAGCGACGAAGATAAAGTACTGCTAAAACGTTTTGAATTATTCGGACCGCCCGCCATCCTGTTTTTTGATGCACAAGGGCGCGAGCAGGACGACCACCGTATGATTGGATATCAGGATGCAAGGCAATTTCTTCAATCGCTGAAAAATGTGGGACTATGATTTTTAGATTATTGATTTCTACGGAATGGTGAGTTAAAGCTATTTGGAGTGTAAAATACTTTCGTTTCTTTATGATTCATCGATACCGTTTGCTTTAACACTTTTACTTAATATTTAACTTTTAAAGGATTCATGATGGCTGCAATAACCGAAAAAGATCTGACCGAATTACTGATTGGCATCGTTAATACTCAAGTCGCAATTATTCATGCATTAAAAGACCCAAAGGACTATCACGCAGTAACAAAAGTAGTAGGAAATGTTGGCATCGTTGCAGGAATAGAGGATGAAGGCACGACTGGTGGTCAAGACCCTGTGCGTCCACCGATGACCTTGTCCAAGCTTCCGGCACATTTAGTGCTTAGGGCGCTTTCAGCTCGTGGTTCATTTCCACAGAACATGGAACAGCTTGCTCATCAAGAAATTGGCAAGCTTTTTAACAAGCCATAACGGCCATCATAGACTTGGTGTAAAAATTCTATCCGGGATGGTCGTTTATTTCATGCTAGCCCGGATAGCATCTGAAGCTAAATGTAGTCATGCTACGAATTTTGTTATTCATTCCTTAACCAATCTTTAACACCCCACCGTCCTCAATCTCGGACGACACTTTCTCATCGACACTATGTATATTGTGTACCGCAAATTAGACAAGCCGGATCCTTGTTCAACTTAATGGTGCGCAGTTCCATATGCAGCAAATCTGTTATCAGCAATCTGCTACACAGTAGCGTGCCGATTCCCATCAATAGCTTGAGTGCCTCAGCAGCTTGCATGCTGCCGATAATGCCGACTAGTGGGGCAAATACTCCCATTAACGCGCAACTTGTTTCTAAAGCATCAGATTGCTCTGGATACAGGCAGTGATAGCAAGGGCTGTAAGGGTGGCGCATGTCAAACACAGCTACTTGGCCATCAAAGCGGGTGGCCGCGCCGGATACGAAAGGTTTTTTTAATTGCACGCAAACTTGGTTAAGCGCATAGCGCGTGGCGAAGTTATCGCTGCAATCCAGCACTACATCGGCTTGGCTAACCAGTTCCAGTAAACGCGTTTGATCTGCGCGCTCGTTCAGGGCTATGACGCGAACATCGGGATTGATTTCAGTAAGCAAGGTGCGAGCAGAATCTACCTTAGCCATTCCGATACTGGAAGTGCGGTGTACAATTTGACGTTGCAGATTGGTCAGGTCTACAGTGTCATCGTCGCACAGAGTCAAGGTACCAACGCCGCTGGAGGCGAGGTACATGGCAGCAGGAGAACCCAGTCCGCCAGCACCTATTATCAGTGCGTGCGCATCACGTAATTTCTGTTGCCCTTCGATGCCAATGTCAGGCAACAGAATGTGGCGGCTATAGCGCAGTAGCTGTTCATCATTCATGCGATATGGAAGAGGAGAAAGTTATTTGTATTCGCTTACTTCCCTTGCAATATATTCATACCTTTTAACAAATTTAAAGCTTGATGTAACTGGTAATCATCTTTTGATCCGAACTCAAGCATTTTTGGTTTCGTCGCATCACTTTCCTCGCGTTTGGTCGGTGACTTAGATGGTGTAGCCGGAGCTGCGGACTTTACGGTGACGCCTACTTTCACATCAACAACCTCCTGACTGTTGCTCAAGTGACGCTCCAAATCGGCCTCGCGCATGCGGAAAGTTTGATCTTGATCGATAGTCGCCGGATCTTCCACTACGATGTCAGGGACGATACCCTTGGCTTGAATAGAGCGGCCGCCAGGCGTGAAATAACGTGCTGTGGTGAGTTTGATTGCGGTATTGTTGCCTAGCGGCAGAACGGACTGTACCGAGCCTTTACCGAAGGTTTGGGTGCCCATGATGACAGCGCGTTTATGATCTTGCAATGCACCTGCGACAATTTCTGAAGCGGATGCAGAACCGCCATTCACCAGCACTATCATCGGCACAGTCTTGACCGCCGCAGGCAGATTTTTCAGGTAATCCTTCTCGTTGTTGCGCAGATAGTCATTAGGAACGGCGGTCAGGCGCATCTTGGCATCTGAGTTACGCCCTTCGGTATACACCACTAGAGCGTCCTTGGGCAGGAAGGCGGCAGATGCCGCTACCGAACTATTGAGCAAACCACCCGGGTCGTTACGTAGATCCAATACCAAGCCTTTCATGGCGCCTTGGTTCTGTTTGAACAGGTTGCTAAGCGCAGTAGCGAGGTTTTCGCCAGTGTGCTCCTGAAACTGGGTGATACGAATAAAAGCATAGCCAGGCTCGATCAGCTTGGATTTTACACTTTGCACTTTAATAATGGCGCGAGTTAAAGTAAAGGTCAACGGCTTGGGCGCGTCCTTGCGAATCACGGTCAAGACAATTTTGCTGCCTGGCTTGCCGCGCATGCGTTTAACCGCATCACTTAGCGTCAGGCTCTTAACCATCACGTCGTCGAGTTTGATGATCAGATCGCCGCTCTTCATGCCAGCATGATAGGCAGGGGAATCTTCAATCGGTGAAATCACTTTCACCAGTCCGTCTTCCATTCCTACCTCAATACCCAAACCACCGAATTCGCCCTGTGTGCCGATTTGTAGCTCCTTGAACGCATCGGCATCCAGATAGGCAGAGTGCGGATCCAGACCGGTCAACATACCAGTGATGGCTTCCGTGATAAGTTTCTTGTCGGTAACCGGCTCTACATAGTCACTCTTGATGCGGCCAAACACCTCTGAGAAGGCACGCAGCTCTTCAATAGGCAGCGGCTCAGCGCTGTCTTTATCCGCGATGGCAGAGAGTTGCAGGCTGATCAACACACCTGCGATCAGCCCAAGTCCGATTAATCCAATTTTTTCAATACGACTACGCATGTTTGACCTTTAAAGTTGTTTTGTTGCAACACGTTTCTTTATGAGTAATTTTATCGGGCTATCCAGTTTATGGGGTCTAGAGGAACGCCCCTATGGCGCAGTTCAAAGTATACACCGGAATTTTCATTTCCGCCGCTGTTGCCAACGGCCGCCACGGTGTCGCCCCCGCGCAAGATGTCACCTACTTGTTTATACAGCGTTTCGTTATTGCCATACAAGCTCATATAGCCTTTGCCATGATCAATGATCAATAAGTTCCCGAAACCGCGCAACCAATCGGCAAATACTACACGCCCGGCCGCAACCGATTTCACTGGCTGACCGCTTGCTGCGCGTAATAGCAAGCCTCTCCAAAGCACGGTACTGTCTGGTCGCGCGCTGC
>JANMWF010000235.1:0-13699 GCA_031393845.1 Nitrosomonadales bacterium
ACCGCTTCGGCGTGGCCTTGCAACACACCATCCACCAGATGCTGGAGATTGCCCACGCCACCGCTGGCAATGACCGGCACATCCACTGCATCCGATACTGCGCGGGTAAGCGCCAGATCAAAGCCATTGCGGGTACCGTCTCTATCCATACTGGTAAGCAGAATTTCTCCCGCACCCAGCGCCTGCATCTTTTTAGCCCATTCCACCACGTCCAGGCCGGTCGCCTGGCGTCCGCCATGGGTGAACACCTCCCAACGACCAGGCTGAACCTGTTTGGCATCTATTGCCACCACGATACATTGCGAACCATATCGCCCTGCCGCGTCTGCCACCAGTTGCGGGTTGAGCACGGCAGATGTGTTAATGCTTACCTTGTCAGCACCCGCGTTAAGCAGGTTGCGTACATCTTCCACTTGGCGCACACCGCCACCCACAGTGAGCGGAATAAAAACCTGCTCGGCTACCTGCTCAATGATGCGAAACAGAATTCCACGGTCATCGGAACTGGCGGTGATGTCAAGAAATGTTAACTCGTCTGCGCCCTGCTCGTCGTATCGGCGCGCGATTTCTACCGGGTCGCCTGCATCGCGCAACTCAACGAAGTGGACGCCCTTGACCACGCGGCCAGCGGTTACGTCTAGACAAGGAATGATACGTTTGGCCAGCATATTATTTAAGTGAGAGAAGAGAAAATAGAAACCTCGACACTTAGCTTTTCACGTTTCTATTTGTAGTTAATTTATCCGCCAACTTTTGTGCTTCGGCAAAATTCAAAGTCTCTTCATAGATGGCCCGGCCAGTTATCGCGCCAGCAATTCCATTGTCCTGCACCGCGCACAGTGCATGCACATCGTCGAGGTTGGTGATGCCGCCGCTGGCAATGACTGGTATGGTAAGTTCACGCGCCAGCTCTACAGTCGCGGGGATATTTACGCCGGATAACATGCCATCACGCCCGATGTCAGTGTAAATAATGGCTTCAATGCCATAACCTTCAAAACGCTTAGCCAGGTCAAGAACATCATGCCCAGTCACTTTTGACCAGCCGTCCACTGCCACCTTGCCAGCATTGGCATCGAGCCCTACCATGACGTGACCTGGAAAAGCATCGCAGGCTTCATGCAGAAAGCCCGGAGTCTTCACCGCTGCAGTGCCTATAATCACATAAGTGACTCCAATATCGAGGTAGCGTTCTATGGTTTCCAGATCACGAATGCCACCCCCTAACTGAATTGGCACATCCAGCCCAACCGCTTCCACGATGCTGCGGACAGCCGCCTCGTTCTTAGGCTTGCCGGCAAATGCGCCGTTCAGATCAACCAGGTGTAGGCGGCGCGCGCCCTGTTTTAACCAATGCAGGGCCATCGCTGCAGGGTCTTCGGAAAACACCGTGGCGTTTTCCATCACTCCTTGGCGCAGACGTACACAATGCCCATCTTTTAAATCAATCGCGGGAATAATCAGCATGGCAGCACTATAGCAAGATGAACAAAAATAAAAAAAATTAAACCGGTACCCAATTCACAAAATTTCTCAGCAACATCAGTCCGGCACCTTGGCTCTTCTCTGGATGAAACTGTACGGCAAATAAATTATCGCGCGCCACGGCACAGGCAAACGGTTGTGGATAGCAGCTGGTAGCCTGCACAAACTGTGCATCCTGTGGGCATACATAGTAACTGTGCACAAAATAAAAGCGCGCGTTTTGATCTATGCCTTCCCATAGCGGATGGCTGCCATGCTGCACTTGATTCCACCCCATATGCGGCACCTTCAACTTATTATTCTGCGCATCGCACAAATTGCTGGCAAAGCGCACTACCCTGCCAGGCAGGATGGCTAATCCCGGAATATCGCCTTCTTCACTGTGCTCAAACAGCATTTGCAGACCGATACAGATGCCGAGAAAAGGCTTGGTCCGCGCCGCATGCAGCACTGCCGCACGCAACCCGCGCGCCTCCAGTTCGTGAATACAGTCTGGCATCGCACCTTGGCCGGGGAAAACCACACGCGCCGCCTGCTCTACTTCTTGCGGGTCGTCGGTCACCACGATAGACGCGGTTGGCGCAATGGTGCGCAATGCATGGTGCACCGAGCGTAGATTGCCCATGCCGTAATCAATTATCGCAATATCTACCATAGCTGTAAGTGATTTTTTATAAATCTAGATCCATGGCACGCAACACTCAATTTTATTGAGCGCATTATCTCATTTATTATTTTGTTTATCGAAGCGCCTTGAGAATCTTTACAATGTACCCTTTGTGGAGGGCATCATGCCTGCCATACGCGGGTCGACCTCCAGCGCCATGCGCAAAGCACGGCCGAATGCCTTGAACACAGTTTCCGCCTGGTGGTGAGCATTATTACCAACCAGATTGTCGATATGCAATGTCACCAGCGCATGATTGACGAAACCTTGGAAAAACTCATGGACCAAGTCCACATCAAACTCACCTATGTTGGAACGCACAAAATTCACATTGAACACCAAACCGGGGCGACCGGAAATGTCGAGCACCACGCGCGACAGCGCCTCATCTAGTGGGACATAAGCATGGCCGTAACGACGCAGTCCCTTTTTGTCTTCTACCGCTTGGCTGAACGCTTGACCAAGAGTGATGCCGATATCTTCGACTGTGTGATGTGCATCAATGTGAAGATCACCCTTGGCAACGATGTCCAAATCAACCATGCCATGACGTGCAACTTGATCGAGCATATGCTCGAGAAAAGGCAAACCAGTATCGAATTTAACCTTGCCGCTACCATCTAAATCCAACTTGATGGTGATCTGGGTTTCCAAGGTGTTACGAGTAACTTGCGCACTACGCATAATTTTCCCTAATGGATAGCCTAAACAAATTGATGAATACTTTCCTGCAATCCCCGAATGAACTGCTCGTTCTCCTGCGGAGTGCCCACCGTAACACGCAGACAATCAACCAATAGCGGGTGGGATTTGTTCAAATTCTTAATTAGCACACCCCGCTTTTTCAATCTCTGAAAAATCTTATCAGCATGCATCACACGGAACAAGATGAAATTGGCGTCACTCATATAAGGTCGTACATCCGCCACCCCAACCAGCCGCTCATACAACCAAGCACGATCTTGTTTAATCTGCTCAGTCTGCCGTAGCAGCACATCATGATACTGCAACAATTTTTCCGCCACCCGTTGCGTCAGCACATTTATATTATACGGCAAACGGAGCTTTTCTAACTGTGCTAGCCACGCCTTGCTACCCACCAAAAAACCCAGACGCAAACCAGCCATGCCAAGCTTGGAAAATGTGCGCATCACCAGCAGATTTGGATAACGCGTCAGCATAGGCATCAAACTAGCATTGGCAAAAGCATAATAGGCTTCATCCACCACCACCAAGCCGGGGGCAGCTTCAATAATTTGAGCAATAGCTTCCGCATCAAACAGATTTCCAGTGGGATTATTTGGATAGGACAAAAATACTAACGCAGGCTGATGCTGCTGCATGGCAGTCAGCATGGCAGGCAAGTCCAGCGCAAAATCTTCTGTCAGCGGCACGCCGACGTACTGCATCCCAGTGAAAGCCGCAATCATTTTATACATCACGAATGACGGCTCGACGCTCAATAATGTAGCACCCGGTTTAGCGACCGCCAGCGCTAACAATTGAATGATCTCATCCGACCCATTTCCAAGCAAGACATCCAAGCTCTGTGGCAAGCCGGTCACGGCGCGGATGCTGGCCTTTAGCCGCTGAGCATCGGCATCAGGGTATCGGTTAATGGCGGCATCCGCCACCAGACGGGCAATCTCTTCACGCAATGACTGTGGCAATGGGTAAGGATTCTCCATCGCATCCAGTTTGACCATGTCAGTGCTATTGGATAGAGGATAAGCTTGCAGATCGAGCACTTCTTGACGAAGCAAACTTTCAGGTGTTACGACAAGGTTGGTAGAAGACATGGATTATCGATGCTATTAGACAGCTACATTTTATCCTAAATCGCGCTGCATTCTGGTCAATTTCCTTCGTGCCTCTGTACTATTTTCAGCTCTATTTGACCAACCAATCGTAATCAAAGAAATAAGTGGTATTAGTGGTGATGTCCGCCTTCGCCATGCGTATGGCCATGCTCCAACTCTTCGGCAGTAGCAGCACGTACATTGGTAACAACACCTACAAAGTTTAGCGTTTTACCAGCAAGCGGGTGGTTACCATCTACGGTCACTTCGGTATCGGTTACATCCACAACAGTGTAGAGCGAGTAATCGTCATCGTCGCCCTCTTCCACGCCCCCCTCGAACTGCATGCCGATGGTAATTTCATCCGGGAACAAATTGCGCGGCTCAACGCGTACCAGGTCATGCTCATACTCTCCAAAAGCATCGTCCGGCTCCATCGTAATTTTAAGTTCAACACCTACATCCTTGCCCTGTAGCGCTTCTTCTACAGTCGGGAATATGCCGTCATAGCCACCGTGCAGGTAACTGATGGGGTCTTCTGTTTTTTCCAACAAGCTACCGTTTGCATCAAATAACTCATAGCGCAATGATACAACAGTGTTTTTTGCAATTTCCATTTCAACTCCTTTATCAGATTGAGAATTTCATCGGCATGGCCGTGTGCGTGAACACTATGCAAAGCATGGCGTAACTTACCTTGCTTGTCGATCACAAAAGCGAGGGTGTGTTTGAAATTTTTTATGTTCATCTTCCTCTTTATCTCTCTCCATTTTTTTTATAAAGCATACCGTATTTTATGCAGACTTTAGATTCTGCATCTGAAAATAATAATTCAGACAGGCCATATTTATTACGAAATCACCAAATCGCCATATGATACATTTGTTAATTATTCTACAAAATGATTCCCGCACTGAGGGTTGCACTTTTAATGCAAATCAAATCTGGTTTCATTTGAACGAAAGTATTTTTGTGTGCATTGGTATCGGTATAATATATTTTATGAAAACCGATTCCTCCATGCTTGGCGGGTTAACGACAAAAGAGTTTTTACGCGATTACTGGCAAAAAAAACCCTTACTCATTCGCCAGGCATTCTCGCAATTCAATGGATTGCTTGATCAGTCACAGTTATTGGCCTTGGCTTGCACTGAGGATGTGCAGTCACGCCTCGTGACCCAACGCCACGGTCAGTGGCAAGTGCAAGATGGTCCATTTAAAGCGACAAAGTTCGATAGCCTGGGAAAGAGTCAGTGGACTGTACTGGTGCAAGGCGTGAATCAGCACCTGCCAACAGCAGCCGCGCTATTACAGAATTTCAGCTTCATGCCGCATGCGCGTTTGGATGATCTGATGGTGAGTTATGCCCCCAAAGGAGGGGGCGTGGGCGCGCATTTCGATTCTTATGATGTGTTTCTTTTGCAAGGCTCGGGGCATCGTCGCTGGCAAATTTCCGCACAACAGGATCGTACACTGGTAGAAGATGCTCCATTGAGAATCCTGCAACGTTTCCAGATGGAACAGGAGTGGGTGCTAGCACCAGGTGATATGCTTTACCTGCCGCCGCAATATGCTCATAACGGCATCGCCGAGAGCGATTGCATGACATATTCCATTGGTTTCCGCACCCCGACCTACCAGGAATTGGCAGAACAGTTTCTGGTGTACTTGCAGGATCGGGTTTGCTTGGACGGCATGTATGCCGATCCAAATCTAAAAGTTCAACGCCATCCCTCAGAAATTGGTACGAATATGCTTCGTCAGGTAGAGCAGATCATCCGGCGGATACAATGGACTAAGCACGACATTGCCAATTTCATCGGTAGCTATCTCAGTGACCCTAAGCCGCATATATTTTTTGATCCACCTACGAAACCACTTAGTCGTGCTCGCTTCAAACAGGCGACACTAAGCTGCGGCGTGGCGATGGCTCTGAAAACGCAGATGCTGTGTCATAACAGCGTGGTATTCATTAACGGTACGGCGCACACCGTCGACAAACACACTTATCGGGAATTACGTTCTCTCGCTGATGCGCGCCAGCTCGATTCCACTGTAGGCCTGTCGGGGGAAGCATTTGAATTACTTTATCTGTGGTACACAGATGGCTATATTGTACCTATTGCAAACAAGCAGTTGGCATAACACTTTGAGCGAGGAAGCTACGACTGCCATCACAAGTGGAATGAAATTAAGCCGAATAAATCGCGCCTAGCATGCAGGGATGGCGTGCACCAGTAACGGCGGTCAAATTGACGGCATCACCGTGTAAACGCTGCTGTGCCAGCCAGGCAAAAGCGATAGCTTCCAGCCAATCAACTTCCATGCCTAGTGTGTCAGTCGCTTGAATGCGGCAATCCGGCAAGGAGATGCGCATGCTTTGCACTAAAGCTTGATTATGTGCGCCACCACCACACAAATAAATCTCCTGCGCGCCATCACAAAAACAATGGATTGCGTCTGAAATAACGCGACTGCTGAATGCGAGCAGAGTGGCCTGTACATCGACAGGCGCTTCGTCACCTCGTAGCTTGCTGTTCAGCCAGGCCATGTTAAACAAATCACGCCCACTACTTTTTGGCGGCGCGGCATGCAAAAAAGGTTCGTCCAGCAATGCCTGTAGCAGCGCTGGAATGATCTGTCCGCTGGCGGCCCACGCACCATCCTGATCATAAAGCTCTCCGCACTGTAGAGCAATCCATGCATCCATCAACATGTTGCCTGGGCCACAATCGAAGCCTGTGGTATGACGCTTGGGTGGAAGGTTAGTAAGGTTACTGATGCCACCGATGTTGACAATAACACGATGAATGCTTGGGTGGCGCAACAACCTGTCGTGGAAAGCAGGAACAAGCGGGGCGCCCTGCCCTCCTGCGGCAACGTCACGGCTACGGAAATCACTAACTACAGTAATGCCACTCAATTCGGCCAGCAAGGCCGCATTGCCCAGTTGCAGAGTATAACCTTGGCTCGGGCGATGGCGTATAGTCTGTCCGTGGCAGCCAATGGCGCGCACTTGGTCAGATGTGATATTTGCTGCTTGCAGTAAGATTGCCGTTGCTGCCGCATACAAGCTCGCCAACTCATTACTGATTAGCTGCATCTGATGTAGCTCATCATTTGCAGGGTGGTGCAGGACTAGTAACGCGTCCTTGAGCTTCCTTCCGTAAGCTTGGAAGTGGGTGGCGAGCAACCTGGGGTAGCTGGTGGAGAAATCAACTAAGACAACATCAATACCGTCTAGGCTGGTGCCAGACATGATGCCTATATATAATTCAGAATGGTTCTGAACTATTTGAATCTTCTGAGCGCGATTTTGTTCAGTCAAGTTTGGCCAAGTTAGTGTCGCGCAACAAGCCCAAGCGTGCGGTCAGGCTGCGAGTAGCTTCTTGGAAGGCAAGCTTCTGCGTATTGTCTAGGGGGGCAGCATTCGGCAAAGCAACACGCAAGGGGTCGCGATGTTGAGCATTGACCATGAACTCATAATGCAAGTGCGGCCCCGTGGCCAAGCCAGTCATACCGACAAAGCCAATAATATCCCCCTGCCCCACGCGCTGGCCGCGGCGCAAGCCGCTAGCAAAACGCGATAGATGTCCATATACGGTGGTGTGGTGGCTCTGATGCGCCACCACCACAACATTACCATAACCGCCTTGTTTGCCGACAAACGATACAGTCCCATCGGCAGTTACCTTAACCTTAGTGCCTAGCGCTGCGGCATAATCCACGCCTTTATGCGCACGCCAAGTGTTCAGCACCGGGTGAAAGCGCGACAGACTAAAACCGGAACTAACGCGTGAAAATTCAAGTGGTGAGCGCAAAAATGCCTTCCGTATGCTCTTACCCTCTGGCGTGTAATAATCACCATGGCTGCTGTCAGCTTTGAAGTACACCACGCGGTAGCTCACGCCTTGATTGATGAACTCGGCGGCCCGAATACGTCCGGCACGAACCGGTTCACCGTTGTTGTAATCCATTTCGTAAACCACGCTAAATTTGTCTCCTTTGCGTAGGTCACGATGGAAGTCAATATCGCTACCAAAAATTTCAGCCAATTGGTTGGCGGTTGATTCCGGCAGGCCAATTGCATCGGTCGCAGCAAACAGAGTACTGCTAATCTCGCCAGAACGCATGAGCAGACGTTGTTCAAGCAGGGGGGGCTGTATGCTGGTCTTGAGGCCGCTGATCCCTTTCTCAATCACAATCTGGCTACCTTTGTTATCAAGGTAACGCAACGCTATAAGACTACCATCCGCATTGGTTTCAGCTTGCACGAATTTACCTATGGCAAGTTGGCGGAAGGATGCTGCGGCTTGATCGCGACGCAGATATTCGCTTGCAGAGAAATCTTCTACTTGCATACGGCGCAGGAGCTCAGTTACTGTATCTCCACGTTGTACGCGTTCATTGCGCCAAAATGTGGTGGCCTTGGAATTGGTGGCACTAGTAAGAGTTAGAGTGTCATGGGGCAGGACGATTTCTTCTGCGACCATTGTAAGGGGTGTATAGGTATTGTCAGACTGCGGTACAATTCCAAATGCAGTGACCACGCCAAGCAAAGGTAGGCTGGATAAAGCAACGAGCCAACGCAGCTTTAGTTTTTTTTCTTGTGTCAGGTTGTTTGGGCTTAACATTTACGTCTCCTGGCTACCGCGCTCTCATAAATATTATGAGAACTATTTTTTTGAATTATCTGCGACTTTACCAGAAATCAGCCATCCCTCAAAATCCATCGGCCAGATACCGACCAATGGTTAATTTGTATGTATCAGCGGTAAAAATATTTAATACTTCTAAACCATTTTCAGTTTAACCAATTTTTTTATTTTTTTGAACAAACTTTCGGAGTTAAGTAAGCTCTCCGATTCCAATGTGCTGCTATGTACCAGCACTACTTTATGGCGTGACTGCGCCCCTTGCTTTAACTCGACATTACGTAGTGAGACATTAAAACTACCAGCAATGAAGCGCAGCAGCGCTTCATTGGCACGCCCCTCAATGAGTGGCGCAGCTAGGCGAATCTTCAGTGCATCACCATGTAAGCCGATCACCTCAGTGCGTTTGGCACCCGGCTGAACATGCAACACCAGCGTAATGACATCTCCTTCGCGGCGATACCACACGTTCAAAACAGACTTAAGGCTAAGCTTTCCAACCAACGCAGTGGCACGATGAGGATAAGTTGGCACACAATAAGCAGTAGCAGCAAGGTAAAATCTATATTACCAAAGGGCGGGATACGTCGTTGCAGGGGCTTAAGGAAAGGCTGCGTCACTGCGGCCATCAAACTTGCCATCGGTGAATGTGGATTAAACCACGACAATAGTGCCTGAATAAACAGCGCCGCCATAAGTAAGTATAGGCTGAGCTTAAGTAACTTGACCGCTGTCCACATAAGCAGTCCGAGCACGGGGAAATCAATAGGCAAACCTTGTAACCAGAGCGTGGCGGCGAGATAAATCACTTCCACCACGAAAGCCAGAAACAGGGTGGCGATATCGAAACCCCAGGCAGAAGGAATAACCCGGCGCGCTCGCAGTACCAAAAAATTGGTAAGCGTCATAATGAATGCACCCAATGGATTGCGCATCGGCGCGCGTAGCCATTGTAAGTGGAAGCGCAGTAGCAATATGACAGCGAACGGCTGCAACAAAGTATCAAACAGAAATTGTAGTGCTTCACTCAGCATGGCGCCCCCCCAGTTCGTCTCCCATTTCCCTGGCGCGCTTGGCTGCAGCCTGCACCGCCGTAACAATATGTTGCTTGACTGCATTGGCTTCCATGCTGAGCAGAGCGCGTTCGGTAGTGCCATTTTTGGAAGTAACGCGTGCGCGCAGCACGCTCACATCATCGCTACTGGCATCGGCAAGTTTAACTGCACCGCTGAAAGTATTGATTGCCAAATGGCGAGCCGTTTCTGCATCGAAGCCAAGTTCGCTGGCCGCCTGCTGTAGCGCCTCGATAAAATAAAACACATAGGCGGGGCCACTGCCAGTCACCGCAGTAACCGCATCCATCATTTCTTCGTCTTTTAACCATATCGTGCTGCCCACCGCAGCGAGTATGGTTTGCGCCGTGTCGCACTGAGTCTTGCTTACTGCAGGTAGCGCATACAAGCCAGAAATCCCACTCTGAATTAAGGCGGGCGTATTGGGCATGGCGCGCACAATGTTTTGCGAACCCAGCCATTGCGCCAGATCAGCGGCTCGAATACCGGCCGCTATCGAGATAAGCAATTGCCCAGTCAACAATGGGGCCAGACTAATTGCGACCCCGTGCAACTGCTGCGGCTTGACCGCTAATACAATCACATCACTGCCCGCCACCCCCACCTCCAATTCGGCTACCACTTGCACCCCAAATTCATTGTATAACTTGGCATGTTGGCTGACATTGACTTCCACTACGCTTACCTGCGCGGCAACAAAATTCTGCTTAAGCAAGCCGCCAATGAGTGCGGTCGCCATGTTGCCGCCCCCGATAAAACAAACTTTCATTGATTTCCTCCGTAATTTCTTTCGCCAAAGATTGCCGTTCCGACTCGCACGATAGTCGCCCCTTCCAGTATTGCCGCACTGAAATCATGCGACATTCCCATCGATAAAGTATCCAATGTCAACCCTTGCGTATTGATCTGCTGCATAAGCTCGTGTAGTTTAAAAAATGGTATGCGTTGGGCTTCTAACCCATCAGCAGGCGCAGGAATGGCCATTAGCCCGCGCAACTTAAGTTGTGGCAAACTCGCCACAGCCTGTGCCAGCTCCACCAATCCGTTAAGCGCTACGCCGCTCTTGCTGTCTTCTCCGCTTACATTAACCTGTATACATACATTGAGTGGTGGCAAACTGGCTGGCCGCTGTGCTGACAGGCGCTCAGCGATTTTCAGTCTGTCAATGCTGTGTACCCATGCGAAATGCGTTGCAATGGCCCGCGTTTTATTGCTCTGTACCGGCCCGATGAAATGCCACTGTATCGACAAGTCACGGAGCAACTCAATTTTACCCAAGGCTTCCTGGATGTAGCTTTCGCCAAAAGCGCGCTGCCCGGCCTGGTATGCTTCGTACAATGCAACAGTAGAAACACCCTTGCTTACCGCCAGCAGCTCAATACTTTCCTTGCGCCGATGAGCCATGCACATAGCCTGTGCAATAGCATCATTGACAGCTTGCAAGTTGGAAGTAATCGCGGTCATAATCAACCAATCGTCAAACCTAATGCTTCATTAATTCGTGTAATGGATAATTGCACGGTATCTTGCCTGGCTGGCATCAATGTGAAGATGCGGTGGTAGAAGCGCCATTAGTCGCGCACCCAACTTATTTTCATGTTTTCATGCGATAGTTCAATTCTGCGAATTTACTAGGATTATATATGGACATTACCGAACTGCTTGCTTTTGGTGTCAAAAACAAGGCTTCCGATTTGCACCTATCTGCTGGCTTGCCACCGATGATCCGCGTGCATGGCGACATACGCAAGATCAACCTGCCAGCAATGCTACACACAGAAGTTCACGCCATGGTATATGACATCATGAACGACGAGCAGCGCAAATTTTATGAAGAAAACAAAGAAATCGATTTCTCTTTTGAGATCCCGGGACTCGCACGTTTCCGCGTAAATGCCTTTATCCACCAGCGCGGTGCGGGTGCAGTGATGCGTACTATTCCATCTAAAATATTGTCCTTGGCAGACCTCGGGGCTCCCAAAATTTTTGAGTCTATTGCCGATTATCCGCGCGGTCTGGTGTTAGTGACTGGCCCAACCGGCTCGGGCAAGTCCACCACGTTGGCAGCAATGGTTAATCATCGCAACGAACATGAAATGGGCCACATCCTGACCGTGGAAGATCCAATTGAATTTGTGCACGAAAGTAAAAAATGTTTGGTCAACCAGCGTGAAGTCGGCGCGCATACTCTTTCATTCCAAAACGCTTTACGTAGCGCATTGCGCGAAGACCCAGACATTATATTGGTAGGTGAAATGCGTGACTTGGAAACCATACGTCTTGCCATGTCTGCGGCTGAAACCGGTCATTTGGTATTCGGAACATTACATACCAGTTCTGCGGCTAAGACCATCGATCGCATCATTGACGTTTTCCCCGCTGACGAAAAAGAAATGGTGCGCGCCATGCTGTCAGAATCACTGCGTGCAGTCATTTCACAAACCTTGCTTAAAACCAAAGACGGTACCGGACGTGTAGCTGCCCATGAAATTATGATTTGCACCCCTGCCATCCGCAATCTGATTCGCGAAGCCAAGGTGCCACAGATGTATTCCTCCATCCAGACCGGCGCTGCTCTTGGAATGCAGACGCTAGACCAATGCCTGCAAGATCTGGTCAAGCGCAACGTTGTATCGTCTGCAGAAGCGCGCACCAAGGCAGCTAACAAGGACGCGTTTGTCGGTTAATCAGCAGTTTATCTGGAGTTCATCATGGAAAGAGATCAAGCTACCGAGCTAATACATAATCTGCTGCGGGGGATGATTGCCCAGAAAGCATCTGACCTGTTTATCACTGCCGGATTCCCGCCCGCATTCAAGGTGGACGGCACGATGACCCCGGTTTCACAACAGGCGCTTACACCGCAACACACCATGGTATTAGCGAACAGCATCATGAACGACCGTCAGGCCGCCGAATTCGAAACTTCACACGAATGTAATTTCGCTATTAGTCCAGCCGGCATTGGCCGCTTCCGCGTTAATGTGTTTATGCAACAGCAGCGTATAGGCATGGTGTTGCGCACCATCACTACCAAGATCCCCGATCTTACCCAAATGGGGATGCCAGAGGTACTAAAGGATGTGGCAATGACCAAACGTGGACTGGTCCTTTTGGTTGGTGCCACTGGCAGCGGCAAATCCACAACATTGGCAGCCATGATTGGCTACCGTAACCAGAATACTTATGGCCACATCATCACCATCGAAGATCCAGTTGAATTTGTACATGAGCACATCAACTGCCTCATCACTCATCGAGAGGTTGGCGTAGATACAGATTCTTGGCAAGTCGCATTGAAAAACACGTTGCGCCAGGCGCCGGATGTCATTTTAATCGGTGAAATACGCGACCGTGAAACCATGGAATATGCTGTGACATTCGCCGAAACCGGCCATCTGTGTATGGCCACCCTGCACGCCAACAGTGCGAATCAAGCGCTGGATCGCATCATTAACTTCTTCCCGGAAGAGCGCCGCGAACAATTGCTGATGGATTTGTCTCTCAATATCAGGGCACTTATTTCTCAACGCCTAATCCCGCGGGTGGATGGGATAGGCCGCTCAGTGGCCATGGAAATCATGCTTAACTCACCTCTCATTTCTGACTTGATCTTCAAGGGCGAGGTGCTTGCAATAAAGGGAGTGATGTCAAAATCGCGCGAGCTTGGGATGCAGACCTTCGATCAAGCGCTGTTCGATCTGCACGAAGCCAACCTGATCAGCTATGAAGAAGCGCTAAAGAATGCTGACTCGGTCAACGATCTGCGTCTGCGTTTAAAGCTGGAAAGTCAAAGTTCCAAGGATCTCGACATAATGGCGGGGCTGAATCACTTGCAGATGACTTGACCTGCCTGGTACGCAAAGATTCCAGCTTATTAAGATTGGCGTAGATACAATCCGCGTGAACGTCTTTGCCGGTGAGAGTTATAAAATCGAAGTCAATCGCTGTGAGTATGGATTCACGAACGAGAGGCTATTTTTTGTAATATGATTTTGACCCATGACTGAAGCAGTGCTG
>JANMWF010000254.1:0-2446 GCA_031393845.1 Nitrosomonadales bacterium
GGCGATAGCAATCCGTCTGAAACAGTTGAATGACAATGCAGGTCGTAATTTAACATTTGTAACCCCAAGTAAATCTCGCTTTGCCGTACAGGTGAATATCCATTTGATAGGCAAATAGGCGAATTGCAATACTAATCTGGACTCTCATTTTCTGTATAAATCTTTTCTGCACGATGAACAAAGGCATCCACAAAACTATTGGCGATAAAATGAAAAATGGGACCGAACACTTTTTCCAGTAACTTATTGGAGAATTCGTAATGCAACTTAAATTCTATTTTACAGGCAGATTCGGAAAGAGGTATAAAATGCCAATCACCGTCAAGGTGCTTGAACGGTCCATCTTTCAGTGTTATGTCAATGTGATGAGGAAACTGACGCACATTTTCAGTGGTAAAACTCTGCTTAATATGGTGATAATTGATGTGTACTGTCGCATGTACGGTATCTCCATCCATCGAGATGACACTGGCTCCGCCACACCACGGCAAAAACCGCGGATAATCCGCCACATTATCCACCAGAACGAACATTTGCTTCGCGCTGTAGGGAACCAGTACTGATTTTTCGACTAAGGCCATTCTAGCAGTACGTCCATGCAAAGCTGGTAGAATATACAAATTATGAGCATAGTCCAAAATAAAAAAGCATACCACGACTACTTCATCGAAGACCGCTATGAAGCTGGCATCATGCTGGAAGGTTGGGAAGTCAAAGCAATTCGCGCTGGACGCGCCAATCTCAAAGAAGCCTATATTACGGTGAAAGATGGCGCCCTGTATCTATTCGGCTCCCATATCAGCCCATTGACTACCGCTTCCACGCATATCTATCCTGACCCCGTTCGCACGCGTAAACTACTGTTGCATGCAGCTGAAATATACAAGTTAATCAGCAAAGTGCAGCGCGCTGGCTACACTCTTATGCCATTAAACATGCACTTTAAAGGCAGTCTCATCAAACTGGATATCGGCCTTGCGAAAGGGAAAAAACAACACGACAAACGCGACACAGAGCGTGAACGCGATGCCTCACGCGAGGCTCAGCAAGCAATGAAAAAATCTCGCAGTTAACTGCAATCACTCAGCTTCGATGCTGCATCAATCAACATACATATCGCCGACCACCGCGTATTTCACTACCAACCAATACCATAGTCGATGTAATTCAATAGCAAAAAATATTGGCACGGCGAACAGTCGCATGACGTTCAACATGCGATAACAGAACCATGCTAATTATGCATGGATAACGGCGTGGTTTAATTTGATTAAACTAGCGAAACTCTGGACAAGAGACACGCTTGCAGCATTTATGAACCAACCTTGGCAAGCTCTGCGCGCAGGGCAGCGATAATGGAATCATAGCGATTTGGGTCAGTCTCATTGCCTGCTTCGTACAGAGCAGAGCCGACCACAAAAGTGTCGGCACCAGCCATAGCAATTTCTGCGATGTTGCCTAAATTCACGTCACCGTGGACTTCCAGGACGATATTGCGTCCGCTATCATTGATTTTTTTGCGTGCCATGCGCACCTTATTAAGCGCCTCGGGAATAAATTTCTGGCCAATGATTAAGCCAGTCTGTTTAGACATGACCAAGACAACGTCGATCTTGCTTATAACATGGTCGAGGTAGCTAAACGGCGTGCCAGCATTGAATGCCAAACCGGCTTTGCAGCCATGTTCGTGGATTAAATCAATGATCCGGTCGATGTTTTCGAAGGACGGCAGATTGTACGGATCTCGATCAACTGCTTCAGGATGAAAAGTAATAATGTTTGCACCAGCCTGAGCGTACTCTGGTACAAGGTCTTTCAATGAATTGTCTACATTGTACCCGCTCGTCAGGTGTATCTCGATCGGCGCTTGAGTAATAGGACGGATGGCCGCGCATGCCTTAGAACCATTTCTGAACGTTGGCACGAAATGCTTATTCATCACTTCTATGTGAATAATATCTGCGCCCGCAGCAAGGACATTGACGATCTCTTCGCCAAGCTTGGCGAAATTGGCAGAAATAATGCTGGGTGAGATTTTGTACATTATATGCCTTTAAATGAATTTGGAAAAAATGTTCATTCTACCCGAAACCCACGGCAAATAATTTTGATGAGAGTTAGTTATCCACGTGTAGCTTCGTAAAGTGACAAGACGGTTGGCAACAACATTTCAATCTGTCGAATGCGAGTTGAGTCCGCTGGATGGCTACTCAGAAACTCAGGTGAGCGCTGGCCGCCTTTGTCCTGCATCATTTTACGCCACAACGTAACTCCCGCGCGTGGGTCGTAACCTGCCCGCGCACTCAGTTCCAGACCAATGCGATCAGCCTCAGTCTCGTCAGTACGGCTAAATCTGGTTGCGACTAATGCCTGATAACCCGCACCAACCAGATCAGCTGCACCTCCACTTAAACCTAACAATGCGGCACCAACATTAATTGTGGTA
>JANMWF010000256.1:0-4450 GCA_031393845.1 Nitrosomonadales bacterium
CATTTCGCGGTTTCCGACGAATCTGTGCAGGTGATCGAACTTCAACGTGGTATAGACAATAGCTGGCGCGAAGCGACACGCGGATTTGTAATGTGTAGTAAATGGCCGGTCATCAACACCGGCTAAAAGGGATGGTCTAAACCTTACGATTGCTCATTAGCCAATCAGATGCAAACCCTGCGCGCCGCCACATACAGCATCCGTAACCAAACGCCGATCGAAAGTCGCCAGCTGCCCTTGATGGGCACATGCCAGCGCCAGCAAATAGCTATCAGTCACTTGGCCGGAACTCAGCAGACGTTCCGTGTCTATCATCTCGGTGTCCAGCAGGCTGATATTGTCTGGCCAAAACACATAACCGGGGAGTGCTCGCAAGCCCTTCATCAACTGTGCTACCTCCGCTGGCGTGCCTGGCGAATTAGGATAGCGGGGATGACCCACAATGCGCAGCACACCATTCTCCGTCAATGGGCAGGTTGCCCACGCCCGCTTCCCCTGCGCCGCGAACCACCCATGCGCCGCATCGTGCTGGACATGCGCTGGATCAATCAGCGCGATCAGCACGTTTACATCTAGCAGAAAACTCCTCACGGCAACTCGTTGCGCAACTGGTTCACCAATTCCGGTGTCACCGGCGTTGCCCCGGCGCGCACAGGCAGCAACGGAATGCCATTACGCGTATTGCCGCTCGGCTTGGAGGGCCGTAGAGCCTGTCGTGTGAGCGCTGAAATAACCTCCCCAACACTCTTGTGTTGCAAGGAGGCCATAGCTTTTGCCGCTGCCAGTACGTCGTCATCAATGGATAAAGTAGTCCGCATTATGTATCTCCCGAAGTATCGCATCAAACATCACGCATCATACATCAATCGGGTTTTTATGCCAATTCCAGATACAAATGCAGCAACGCCAACAATTTGTTCCGTTCGTCCCGATAACCAGCGACTTGGCTTTAGAATGAAGTCAAACGGTTATTGCCAGCGCGAGAAACTGGTCTTGATGAGCGACCAGCGCAGCGGACAGTCGGTATCAACATTGGCTGGATATTTAAAGGGCACCTCTAAAAATCCAATTTTGCGAGCAGCCGCTTTGCGGCTTGCCTGCTTACCCCGTTTCGTCACAATACGGCGTTACTCGAAAAAATTATCGCTTACCTATCAACTATATGCTGCGCTCAAATTTTTTACTTGTGCCTTGTCTTGCCTAGAAACTTGAATTTTTAGAGGCGCCCTAAAGTAATTTCCGTAAAGCACTTGTTGCATCAAGGTAAGTAAAATATTAGGCAAAAAGATTAAATGCTGATCGTGACTCTATTATCAAGTGGATAGCATGTCTTTTACTAAAAAACGCGCTTGAGTACACAAAATGGTGTGTTTTCTTTGCTTTGCCATGTAATTAAAGATGCAAACGTACGTAGCTGAGTTACTCAACTCATTAGTCATTTATTGGGACCCACGCACACGGCATCATTAATCAGCGCGTGACACGCGATCATTGTCCACGCGCACTCGATCACCAATTTTTATATCACTAACACTGTTTTGAGTAGCTGTGTGAATAGTGCCGTTACTCAACCGAACACGGACAAGATACTTCTCTTGACTTGCTGCTTGTGAACGCTTTTCAATTTCACGACCGGCAATCGCACCTCCGACCGCACCAGCAACTGTAGCTACGGTCTGGCCTCGTCCGCTACCAACTTGATGTCCCAATAGACCACCCACCACTCCACCAACTACGGCCCCAGTAACATTATTACCATCATCGGAAACTTTAATGGTCTCTATACCTTCAACCACGCCATAGCCAATAAAATTGGAAGATGGTGATGAGGTGGATGGCCATGAAGATGTATTGGCCGGCGCGGCAGGATTGCTACTGTTTGCACAGCCTCCCAATAACGCCGCAGCTGTCATAGTTCCTGCTAAAATAATTTGCATCGATTTCATTTATCACTCCTAAGCAAACCGGCATATCCGGGTTTTAAAAAATTGAATTATAAAACTTCAGCAAAAGCCAAGCCATTCACAGAATCGCAGAAAAAATGAGCGCGCGTCCGATAGGACTATATGGCAAATTCGCGTTATTATTTTTTATCGCCTTTAGCCGCGTCTTGAATTTTATCTCCAGCCTTTTCAATTTGTTCTCCGGCTTTCTGGGTTGCCTTGTCAATTTCTTTACCAGCACTCTCGGCCGGACCTTCATGTTTCTGACAACCATATAGCGCCAACATTAAGACACTTACTGCTAATGCCGCAGCAGTGTTTTTTTTCAATTTCATCATCTATTTAAACTCCAGAATAATTTGTATATCTGATAAACGATGCATCTTCGCATTCAGTTATTTTATAGATGCATCGAATTGGTAATGTATTTTCTACTTACTGATTTCGTGCCCGATAACCCCCCCAACTGCAGCACCGCCAACCGTTCCAACAGCGCTGCCTCCTGTAAGTACCGCACCGCCAACTGCACCTACCCCAGCACCGATAGCCGTATTTTTATCCTGAGTAGACATGCCGGAACAGCCAGCTAAGCCAAGAAACATAGCTACGGTTAATGCGTTTATTACAATTGTATGTATCGTTTTCATGTTATTTCCTTTTTAGATAAATAAAATCAATCGTGTCCACCAACGCTAAGCCTGCCTATTTTCCACCCGAAGTCTCCATCAGCGCCTTCGCATCAGCTTTTGCAGCAATCATTGCGGCTTTAGCTTCAGCTTGACAAACATCTTTTGGTTTGCCAGTTAAATCATCGCATTTTTCCTTGGCTATTTTATAATCCGCTTTTGCCTTGGCGACGTGAGCCTTGTAACTGGATTTCTTTGATGGTTTATATTTGGCATCTAGTTCGGCCTCTGCAACTTCCTCCTTACCCTTGGCTTCAGCTTTGCATATATCTTTAGCATTATTGACTAGCGATTTGCATTTAGCCTTGTCTGATTTATATTCCAGTTCAATACGTCCCTTTTCAGATTTATATGCCTCTTTGGTCATGGATTCTTCTGCCATCGCGCTGAAGGTGATGGCGAGGCCAATTGTTATCATGCTGATATTGAATTTGTTCATGGGATTTCCTTTAGGTTATTGAATAAAAGTTGAAATACATTTTCCTGCGAGGCGTAGCTTAAATCACAAACGATTTATCTATTTTTGACTTTTTTCCCATTCAGAAACTTCCTCTTCCGCTTTTTCTTTAGTGACTCCATAAGCTTCCTGGATTTTGCCTGCTAGCTGATCACGTTTGCCCGCTATTACGTCAAGATGATCATCTGTAAGTTTCCCCCATTGCTCCTTAACCTTGCCCGTTAATTGTTTCCAGTTGCCTTCAGCTTTATCCCAGTTCATTTTTTACTCCATTTTAATATTGATTAATAATATCAACCTTATTTGACGCGCAATTCGTTAATAACATTATGCACACCCTCCGTTCTGCGTGCGACATCGATTGCACGGTCAATTTGAGTCTGATTATTAACAAAACCACTAAGCTGAACTTCGCCATTATGTGTTACCACTGCAATGTCTAAGCTCTTAATGTCGGGATCAGCAAGGAATGACGACTTAACTTTGGAGGTTACTATACTGTCATCAACTTTGATGCCCATGGTCGTGACGCTATTCTTTTTTAAGCTCACCTTATTGTCAACATTCTTAACACCTTCTAGTGAACGCGTAATCATGATTGCACGATCAATTTGAGCTTGGTTATCCACAAAGCCGCTGAGCTGAACATCTCCCTTATGCGTTTCAACTTTTAAATCAAAACCCTTAATATCCGAATCAGCCAACAACTTGGATTTTACTTTGGCGGTAATAATACTGTCGTCAATCTCTGTCCCCACCGTAGTGCCTGTGGCGGACTTACTCGCATCTTCTTGAGTTTTGTTGCAACCGGTGAATGACAAAACGCCTGTAACTGACACAATCAGAACAAGTAACCTATAGTAAACATTCATGATTCTTCTCCGATAAAATTTAGCTATAAATATAATATAAATCTATAGATGTCTGATAAAACCATATCATTAAATATGTATAGACTTACATTGTGATTCTTTCATACTTTTAAAATCTGTTCAGTGCGCTAGCGAACATATTTGGCGACATTCAGATGATTATTTAGTTATCTACGTGTAGCTTCGTAAAGTGGCAAGACGGTTGGCAACAACATTTCAATCTGTCGAATGCGAGTTGAGTCAGCTGGATGGCTACTTAGAAACTCAGGTGAGCGTTGGCCGCCTTTGTCCTTCATCATTTTCTGCCACAATGTAACTCCTGCGCGTGGGTCGTAGCCTGCTCGTGCACTTAGTTCCAGACCAATGCGATCAGCCTCAGTCTCGTCAGTACGGCTAAATCTGGTTGCGACTAATGCCTGATAACCCGCACCAACCAGATCAGCTGCACCTCCACTTAAACCTAACAATGCGGCACCAACATTAATTGTGGTA
>JANMWF010000073.1:0-8567 GCA_031393845.1 Nitrosomonadales bacterium
CAGTATGTTCGATGATTCATGATGTTTTTTCAAGTACTTTTAAAAATTATTTTTTGAAAATTTTTATTAAAAAATAAAGTGCATAAGTCTTGACGAAATTGCTAAAATAGGAGTAAAAGTGCATGGGTGTTTGAATGCAAGTTACCTGCAGTACTGGTTTTGCCATGTACGCTCTTGGAATTCAAACAGTTTAACGGGAATCCACCCGGTTTTAGTTAAGGAAGTAAGACATGGCAAACGGTACAGTAAAATGGTTCAATGATGCAAAAGGTTATGGTTTCATTACTCCGGATGATGGCAGCGAAGATTTATTCGCGCATTTTTCGGCAATTACTATGAGTGGCTTTAAGTCTCTTAAAGAGGGCCAAAAAGTTACTTTTGATATTGTTCAAGGTCCTAAAGGTAAACAAGCTGCCAATATTCAGGCTCCTTAAATAGGTTCTTGGTTTGAAAATAGCCCGCTTAAGCGGGCTTTTTTTATTCATTTAAAGTCGTTAAATATCATTATCGATGTGCAACATAGAGTTTTACCAGAAGCTTATCTATCGCAGAACGAACCTTCCCTCTGTTTTATACCGGGCTTATAGATTCGGCTATTAAGTAATGCGATTCGTCATGCCTGCGAAGGCCGGAATTCGGATGTTCTGATTAATTTATTTGATGGCCGTCTCTATAATGTTTGTAGCGGCTCGAATAGCATTGCCAACTCTTTTGTGGAAAGAGGGGCGATAGCTTCTCCGTTATCATCCAGAATACCTTGCGCCAAGTCACGTTTCCTCTCCTGCATTGCAACAATTTTTTCTTCTACCGTGCCTTCAGTGATCAGCTTGTAGACGAAAACCGGGTTTTCCTGGCCTATGCGATGGGCGCGATCAGTAGCCTGATTTTCTACCGCTGGGTTCCACCACGGATCGTAATGAATGACTGTATCGGCGGTGGTGAGGTTCAAGCCTACCCCACCCGCTTTGAGACTGATCAGGAAGATGGGTACTTCTCCGTTCTGAAACCGTTGTACTGGTGTGGCGCGATCGCGAGTGTCTCCGGTCAGCTTGACATAGGGCAAGTTAAATTTGACAAGTTCTAATTCGATCAATGCCAACATAGAGGTGAACTGGGAGAACAACAGGATGCTCCGTCCTTCTTCCACCATATCCGGCAATAAGGACATAAGGAGCTCCAGTTTTGCTGAGTGTGTTACCTGCTTCGCAGCAGGCAATTTAAGCAGACGTGGATCGCAACAGGTTTGACGCAATTTAAGAAGTGCGTCGAGAATAATAATATGACTGCGATTCATGCCTTTCTTGTCGATTTCCAGGCGTATCTTTTCGTGCATGGCTACCCGGATAGTTTCGTATAAGTCGCGCTGAGCGCCGGATAGTTCGCAGGAGCGAAGAATTTCTGTTTTGGGCGGTAATTCTTTGGCTACCTGTGCTTTAGTGCGGCGTAGCAGGAATGGGGCAATGCGGCGTGAAAGTACCGCGCGTCGAGTGTTGTCACCTTGCTTTTCGATGGGCGTACGGAACAGCTTACGAAAATTTTTGTCATCGCCCAATAATCCTGGCAGTAGAAAATGAAATAGCGACCACAATTCACCAAGGTGATTTTCCATCGGTGTGCCAGTGAGCGCTAGTCTGTGGCGCACTTTGATTTGATGCACAATTTGAGTTGCTTGCGACTTTGGATTTTTGATGATATGACCTTCATCAAGGATTAGTAAATGGAATTCTTGTCCAATCAACACTTCTTTATCGCGAGGCAGCAAGGGATAGGTGGTGAGTACCAAGTCATAAGCCCCGATAGATTCGAAATGTTGCTTGCGCAATTGGCCCTGCAATACCAATACGCGTAAATCCGGCGCAAAGCGTTCTGCCTCCCGCAGCCAGTTGAACATCAGGCTGGTGGGTGCGACCACCAGGCTGGGAAGGTTCATGCGCCCGGATTCTTTTTCTACTAGAAGATGGGCTAAGGCCTGTACGGTTTTACCCAACCCCATATCGTCAGCCAGGATGCCGGCCAATTCATATTCGCGGAGGAATTGCAGCCAGTTAAGCCCTTCTTGTTGATAGCCCCGCAAATCGGTCTTCAGACCAGCAGGCGGCGCAACCGGCTGAATCCCATTGAAATCGCGTAGTTTGCGTCCTAATTCACGTAAACGCTCGCCGCCTAGCCAGCGCAAACCCGCAACATCATCCAGCTCTGCCAAGCGCCCCGCCTGAACCGCAGACAACTCGATTCGCTGCAAATTATGTACTGCCTCCTTATCGAAAAGCTCCACCAGCACTGACAGAATATTTTGTATGCGTGAAATCGGTAACCTCACCAAGCGGCCATCAGCAAGGCGTGCTACTAGCGGCATGTCTTCTGCGCTAAGCTGCGCCAGCGCCTGCATGCTCATCTGTTCTGGAAACTGGCGAATTAAATCCAGCAAGACGGGCAGCAAATTGACGGGTAGCCCATCTATCTGAATCCCCAGCTCCAAGTCGAACCAGTTATTGTTACCGTCGTTTTCATTGACGGTGGCGGTCCAGTCTTCAATCTCGGCGAAACGAAAGTTGAAGCTTGGTTCCATTTCGATCTGCCAGCCAGAGGCTCGCAGATCGGGGAGGTTGGCAAGGCAAAAATTGATCCACTCTTTGTCATCCCCACCCAGAATAAAAGAACCTTTGTGTTTTTTATGTAATTCGGAAAAAATCGATAAATCAACAAAGAAAAATCCCAAATCGGCAAGTTCGTCGAAATAACTTTCTTCGGCTGCGACGTCACGATCGATGCGCAACAATTCATCACCACTACGCTGTGCTATAGATTTTTCGGTTGACATAGCATCAATTCGCACGCCGCCATAGTCGAATTCAAGGCGAACCAAGTCGAGTGTTTTCGGCTCATCGTCATGATCATCTTTATAGTGGAAAGAGCCAAAATAAGGAGGCGGATTCAATGCTACTGTGTAAAAACGTAAACATGGAACAGGATGCCGATCGCTTACCTTTCTTTCTCGCAGCACCTGCGGCAGCTGAACATTTATACCGGGCAGCGTTTGTGTCAATTCATTACCGATACGGCCAGCCAGTGCTGATGGAATCGCTGGTGCGCTAACCAGAGCGTAAGCAATTTCGTCGGGCAGGCCGATATCCAATTCGCCGCAGACCGATGCGACTTCATTGACATACCAAGGGGGAGAAAACGGTAGCACCTGTGACGTTGGTGTGGTTTCAACATGTAGTCGCTGGTTCCCCTGTGTGTCCATGGTCCAAACAGGCTGAATGACGCATTTTTCACCAAAGGACAGAGGCTCGGAATCAGGTATTTCCCAGAAGCACCTGCCAGTGGTGATCATTTCTGTCATCCACCGTGCACCCTGCGCACCAGCTAAATAGCCTCCTGTTGCACGCATCAGGTTTAATGCAGCGATGATTTCCTGATCCCGTTCGGTAAAATAGGGTGGCGCCGCGCCGATAAAGATATTGGCTATAGAATTATGAAGCGTTTTTTTGCCAAACCCCCCGGCCTTGAGCAGTCTGGCAGTGAAAAATGTCACCTCCACTCTCGTTGGCTTGCTATCACTTAATTTTAAAACGTACAGCAAACGCTGCAACACGCTCACGGGCAAGTCATCGCGGCCTAGTGTCGGCACGGCCGCACGCGACACTTCGTTTAGCCAGTTGGAAATTTCATATGGCAAGTCCGTAGCATTCGGCAATGCTGTATTAGCTGGCGCAGGAACTTCAAGTGGAGGTTCCGCTTGAGCCTTGATCAGCGTTGCAACAACGTGCTTGCAGTTGTAGCCCACCGGGCAACTGCATTCCCCGTTGACCAATACATGACCTCCCGCTTGCGCCTGTAGCAGGATATTGACGTGATAGCGATTTTTATTTGAACCTGCGACAAGCGCAGTAATGAAGGCGCCATTTTGGCTGATATCTAGCGCCGAGACTTTGTTCTCACGATAATATTGATGCCCCCGCATCAGATATGCGCTCGAAAAAGATGAGACTAAGTCGACGGATGAAACAAGAGAGTGCACTGTATTCTAGAACCTTAAAGTTAAAAACACCGTTCTCAGCTGATTGATTTTAGTGGGTGACTGTCAAGATGAATTCTTGATCTTGCCCCAACCAACTTACTGTCGTTTACATGTTTTTAACTATTGCTTCGCCGAATGCAGAGCACGATATTTGTTGTGCCCCTTGTGTCAGTCGTGCGAAATCATAGGTGACGGTCTTGGCGGCGATTGCTCCGTTCATGCCCTTGATAATTAGATCGGCGGCTTCCGGCCAGCCGATATGACGCAGCATCATTTCTGCCGAGAGAATCAATGAGCCAGGATTGACGTAATCTTTGCCAGCATATTTCGGTGCGGTGCCGTGGGTGGCTTCAAACATGGCAATGCTATCAGACAGATTGGCACCTGGCGCGATACCAATGCCGCCGACTTCTGCCGCCAGTGCATCAGATATGTAGTCGCCGTTGAGGTTCAATGTGGCGATAACGTCATATTCTGCAGGGCGCAACAAAATTTGCTGTAGAAAAGCATCGGCAATTACGTCTTTAATGATAATGCCTCCGCTTCCATATTTTTCGGGCAATTTAAGCCACGGCCCGCCGTCGATTTCCACTCCACCGAATTCTCGCTTGGCGAGTTCGTAGCCCCATTTCTTGAAGCCACCTTCCGTGAACTTCATTATGTTGCCCTTGTGTACCAGGGTGACGGACTTGCGTTTATGATCTATGGCATACTGAATGGCGCGACGAATTAAACGTTCACTACCTTCGATGGACACCGGCTTGATGCCGATAGCAGAGGTTTCTGGGAAACGGATTTTCGTGACGCCCATTTCATTTTGTAAAAAATGGATTAATTTTTTCGCTTCTGGTGAACCAGCTTCCCATTCAATACCCGCATAAATATCTTCAGTGTTTTCACGGAAGATCACCATGTCTACTTTTTCAGGTGTTGTCACTGGTGTAGGAACGCCCTCGAACCAGCGTACTGGGCGTAGACATACATATAGGTCAAGGATCTGACGCAACGCCACATTGAGCGAGCGCATACCGCCGGAAGTAGGGGTGGTGAGCGGGCCTTTAATGGACACAACATGGTCGCGCACTGCTTCTACCGTCTCATCCGGCAGCCAGGTATCGTTGCCATAGATATTTACAGCTTTCTCGCCGGCATATACTTCCATCCATGCGATTTGGCGCTTACCATGGTAAGCCTTGGCGACTGCCTCATCCACCACGTGTCGCATAACAGGAGTGATGTCTACGCCTGTGCCATCACCCTCAATGAAAGGAATGATGGGTTGATCTGGCACATTTAGTGAGTAGTCTTTGTTGACGGAAATTTTTTGGCCTTGAGACGGCACCTTGATATGTTGGGTCATGTATTTTCGCTCCCCGATGAAAAGCTTGGGGTAATATGGATTATTTTAGTAAGTGGAAAAGTCGGATGAGCCGCATCCTGTTGTTCAACAAACCTTATGGCGTGATCTGTCAGTTTAGCCGCGACGGTCTGCATCCAACGCTAGCGGATTATATCGCGGTTCCTGATTTGTATCCAGCGGGACGGCTGGATGCGGACAGTGAAGGCTTGCTGTTGCTCACTGATGACGGTTTGTTGCAACACCGCATTACCGATCCACTCCACAAGTTGGCCAAGGTTTATTGGGTGCAAGTGGAAGGTAAGCCAAGTGAGACGGCACTAGCGCTATTGCGGAGTGGGGTAAAGCTGCCTGATTTTGTGACGTTGCCTGCTATGGCAAGATTGATGGAAGAACCGGTAAACTTATGGCAGCGCACTCCCCCGATCCGCGAGCGTAAAAATAAACCAACCAGTTGGCTGGAACTGATTATTCGCGAGGGCAAGAACCGTCAGGTACGCCGCATGACGGCCGCGGTGGGTTACCCCACCTTGCGCTTGATCCGTTACCGGATCGGCGAGTGGGCGCTGGACGGGTTGGAGTCAGGCGTCTGGCATGAGGCTGCGGTATAATGTGCGCCTTTTTGGATTTCTAACAGGGGGTGTCATGCCTATTTACGAATATCGTTGCAGTAGTTGTGGTATGCAGAAAGATGTCATGCAAAAGATCAGCGATACGCCGTTGACTGTATGTCCTGCATGTGGCAAACCTACATTCAGCAAACAGCTTTCAGCCGCTGGCTTCCAACTCAAGGGAAGTGGTTGGTATGCCACGGATTTTAAGAGTTCTGGCAGCAAGCCAGAAACCAAATCGGAATCAGCTGCTAGCACAGTTAGTTCTGCCACGCCGACTGCGGGTGGCAACGGGTGAAGAAATATTTGCTCACCGGACTATTGGTGTGGGTTCCGCTTGGCATTACCATCTGGGTTCTGAACCTGACGATTAGTACGCTAGACCAGAGTCTGCTGCTACTGCCGGTGAATTGGTATCCAGATAAACTGCTCGGTATTCACGTTCCAGGTTTGGGCGTGATTCTCACCGTAGTGATCGTGCTGGGCACCGGTTTACTGGTGCACAATGTGCTTGGGCAGCGTCTGTTGCGTTTTTGGGAGGGTCTGCTACGCCGCATTCCTGTGGTAAGTAGCATTTATCACAGCGTGAAACAAGTTAGCGATACGCTACTGTCCAGCAACGGACTTGCCTTCCGTAAGGTGCTGCTGGTGCGGTATCCTCACCCTGAAGCATGGTCGTTGGCATTTCAGACCGCTATTCCGGGTGAGGTGACGCAACAACTTAAAGATGAGTATGTGGGGGTATTCATTCCCACCGCACCCAGCCCGGTAAACGGGTTTTATTTCTACGTGCGCCGTGCTGATACCATCGAGCTCAACATTAGCGTGGATGTGGCTCTAAAATCCATTATTTCAATGGGCGTAGTTGCCACCCCCGCTATGCCTTACGTACCAAATAAACAATGAAATCCCCTGAATTATTAGATTAACTTATTGAAAATATGCGAACTCATTACTGCGGACATCTTAACGTTTCAAATCTTGGCCAAGCTGTTACTTTGTGTGGTTGGGCACACCGTCGCCGTGACCACGGCGGGGTGATTTTTATTGATCTTCGCGACCGCGAAGGGCTGGCGCAAGTGGTATGTGCCCCGGACCGTGCGGACATGTTCAAAATTGCTGAATCGGTGCGCAGCGAATTCGTGCTGCGTATTAGCGGACGTGTGCGTCGCCGCCCGGAAGGCAGTTCCAACAGCAACCTTGGTAGCGGTGAGATCGAAATTCTATGCCACGAAATCGAAGTGCTGAATGCTGCGCTTACGCCCCCGTTCCAGCTGGATGACGAAAACCTGTCGGAGAACGTGCGCCTGACGCACCGCGTGATTGATCTGCGGCGTCCGCAGATGCAGAAAAATCTGATGCTGCGCTACAAGACGGCAATGGCGTTCCGCCGTTTCCTGGATGCAAAGGGTTTTATCGATATTGAAACGCCTATGCTGACTAAATCTACACCGGAAGGTGCGCGCGACTATCTGGTGCCATCGCGCGTTCACGCGGGCGAGTTTTTTGCGTTGCCGCAGTCGCCGCAGCTATTCAAGCAACTGCTCATGGTCGCAGGTTTCGACCGTTACTATCAAATTACTAAATGTTTCCGCGACGAAGATTTGCGCGCAGACCGCCAACCGGAATTTACTCAGGTGGACGTTGAGACCTCCTTTATGAGCGAAGAGCAGATTATGATGTTGATGGAGGAAATGCTTCGCACCGTATTCAAAGAGGTGTTGGGTACTGTTTTGCCTAATCCGTTTCCGCGTATTACTCACGCTGAGGCGATGGCGCGCTTTGGTTCAGACAAGCCCGATTTGAGAGTGACGCTGGAAATCACCGATGTCACGGATGCGGTAAAAGATGTGGCATTCAAGGTATTTTCTGCTCCTGCCAATCAACCTAACGGGCGCGTGGCAGCATTGCGTGTGCCGGGCGGTGGCGCATTCACGCGCGGTGAGATTGATGAATATACCAAATTTGTTGGCATCTACGGTGCACGTGGCTTGGCCTATATTAAAGTCAATGACGTGACTCAGTTGAATGAAACTGGCCTGCAATCGCCTATCGTGAAGAACCTGAATGAAGATGCGCTGAAAATGATCATAGCTCGCACTGGTGCACAGAATGGCGACTTGATTTTCTTCGGAGCGGACAAGGTCAAGGTGGTTAATGACGCGCTCGGCGCTTTACGCACCAAGATTGGCCACGAGAAGAATTATGTCAGTGGCGCAGCATGGACCCCGCTGTGGGTGGTGGATTTCCCCATGTTTGAATACGATGATGAGGCCAAGCGTTGGGATGCTTGCCATCACCCGTTTACTGCGCCTAAGGACGAGCACCTTCACCTGTTGGAAAACGATCCGGGACGTTGTCTGGCGAAGGCATACGATATCGTGTTGAATGGTTGGGAACTTGGCGGTGGCTCGGTGCGTATTCATAAGGAAGCAACTCAGTCATTAGTATTCCGTGCGCTCAACATCGGCGCGGAAGAGGCGCAACTAAAATTTGGCTTCCTGCTTGATGCACTGCAATATGGCGCGCCACCGCACGGCGGGCTGGCCTTTGGCCTGGATCGCATCGTTACTCT
>JANMWF010000263.1:0-2219 GCA_031393845.1 Nitrosomonadales bacterium
CCAACAATTCAACACAACGCGGACGAATTTCTTCGCTACGCAGTTTTTGATGCAATTTCAATGCCTCCGCAATCTGGTCGCCCACCGTCATCACTGGGTTCAAACTCAACCCCGGCTCCTGAAAAATCATTGCCATCTGACCACCACGCACCTTGCGCATGGCATATTCGGGCAGCGCCAAAATATCTTCTTCGTCAAGTTTAATATTACCGTTTGCGACGCGTATTCCATCCGGCAGCAAGCGCATTAGGGATAATGCCGTCATGGATTTACCACAGCCGGATTCACCAAGCAACGCAAAGGTCTCTCCCTGTTTAATGCTGAACGAAATATCGTCCACAATGCGCGCACCATTGTTCAAGCGTGCCACCAACCCCTCTACATTCAGTAGGAATTTCCCTCGTTCACTTTCGGCAAGAACACTGGGAAGGGGGCGGAGCTGGTTGAGAGAGAGGTCAGGTTTCATGCAACCGCCTCCGTCCGGTTCAAGCGCGGATCAAACGCATCGCGTACCGCATCAGCAAACAGATTGGCGGCCAACACCAACACCAGCATGAACCCGAACGCAGCCGCCAGCGTCCACCACACCATCGGCTCGCGCCCCATCTCCAGGCGGGCGGAATTTATCAACGTGCCAAAGCTCATCGTACTAGGGTCAACCCCCACACCGACATAAGATAAGACCGCTTCGGCCAGTACCAGGCTGCTGAAATCCATCACCACCGCAATCAGTACGATGTGCATCACGTTTGGCACGATGTGGCGAGTAAGGATGCGCGAAGATGAAACGCCGAATGCCTGCGCTGCCTGGATGTACTCCAGCTCTCGCAACTTAAGTGTTTCGCCACGTAGCAGGCGACATAGTCCGGTCCAACTGGTTACACCGAGAATCAGACACAAAAACAATAAGCGTAAATCTGCGCGTGCAGCAGAAGTCTCAAACCACTCGGGATGCATCTCAATATAAACCTGCATCATTAACACTGCAGCTGCAATCAACAACACGCTGGGGATAGAACTAAGAACGGTATAAAGATACTGGATCACATCATCCACCCAGCCGCGTAAGTATCCTGCTGCAATACCCAGCAGCAAAGCAAATGGCAACATCACCAACGTGGTGACAGTACCAATCACAAGCCCGGTTCGAATACTTTTCAGCGCGAGATACAGTACATCCTGCCCCACTTTATCGGTACCCAGCACATGGTAAACCGCGGCCAGATTGACAGTCATGCCAAGCAGCATAACCATTAACAAAGCCGTTATTAACAATGCTCTGAAAGGCTTGTTTTTCATCGCTCTCGTAAATGTAAAAATCCCGTTGTCTTTACTGATTTCCAGTCCGGTCGATGACCCGACTGTCCTGAGTTTGACAATAAATTGGAAAAACATACTACCAACCGCAATCAATAACACACCAATTAGCAGCCCCTCTAAAGCACCAATCACTGCGCGTTTTAGCACATCGCCCAGAAGTTCACGCTGTGGATCAGTCAGATGGACACCACCGTAACGCAAGCGAGGATAATCTCGAAGTATCTTGCCATCTGACGTTTCCATACTTTCTTTGGCATACAGATACGCCGCCAGTGGCGCAGAATACGTTTTCTCGCTACGGCTCTTTATGCTTTTGGCAAGTGCATCAAAGACACTCAACACCTCGGCTGAATACACTGCCTGGCCATTGCTTTTCTCTGGCAGCGCCGCACGGTAGTGCATGGTATCGAGCAATCCCACCAACACGAATAACGACAGCAGCAGCAGCGACACCATGCCCACACTGCTTTTAGTCACACGCTGCCATGGTAGAACAAGATGAGGACGCTTTCGTATCCACAATGCTGCCGTAAGAACCGTTGCGAGCAGCAGGAAGATCATCGCATCTGTCCAAAGAATAACGGGCATGTTACTCACCCCAACATTGAATTCTGAAAATCGCTCGATCTGAGCATAGAATGGAATCAAAACATGGACAGCTTGTTTCACACATTAAGCTCCATCTGAGCTTATCGAATGAATCATTGCGGACGGAAAATATGTTTATAAAGGCGCTCATTGCAACCTCACACGCGGGTCAACGATGGTATACGAGATATCTGTCAAAACTAAACCAGCGATATACAACATCGAACCAAGAAATACCATGGCACGCACCACACCGAAGTCCTGCGCATTAATTGCGTCTATTGTGTAACTACCCAGACCGGGGATGCCGA
>JANMWF010000003.1:0-5308 GCA_031393845.1 Nitrosomonadales bacterium
AACTAGTCGCTCATCGAAGGCGGAAGCAGATGGTTCATGTCACGCCTTATCGGCTTGAAGCGACTCATAGAATTCAATTCAACTTATTGATTGACAATCAGAATTGTACAATTTTATGCTTGCAATTTGTTATTTTTAATGAGGGGGAAGTCCGACAGGCTGCTAGCGTCACCTATAAAAGATGAGCAAATCAAAGATCCAAACCGTAACCGCTATTGAGGCTTCCTCAGAATTCCCAAGAACGTTTGCTCACAAACCAGACAGTCCGCGCTTTACTGCTAGCGCCATTTTCCATACCACCCACCCACACTGGAACTGGCTAGCCAAGAACTTTGGGCGTAGTACAACTGAAACTATCGCTAGTCCCACCAGCAATACTGGGTGACATTTAAGATAACGCACTGCCAGCAAGCCTTTGTCTACTAACGCCAAAGGCTCGTGCCAAGGTGTTGTAGCCTGAGCCAGCTCTGTACGCTGGCGCCCTATTTTGGCCACCAGTAAGGCTTTGCGTTCCGCTATTCTGATCAATTCCGCGTTCATATAGACGGGGGGGCTAACTGTTCACGGTCTTTGGACAACTCCGCAAGGCTGGTCGAAAACAGTTTGGGTTTAACTCGAGCTTTGCCAAGTGCTACCTGCGAAGAAAATATTGCCCCCAATAGAAACAAGAACGCCAATATGAACAAGGTCAACAAACGGTGGCTATCCCAAAAAACAACTACCAGAAATATCGTAACCAGCACGATACCCACAGCGGCACAAAACAGAGAAATAAAAGTCCACAACAGGATGGAACTTAGCCACACCCGTTGTTCCTCTATCTCATTGGAAAGGAGCTCTAATCTCGTGCGACCTATCCCAAGCAATGTGGCCGCCAGCGCTTTCAGTGAACCCAACAGCCCGATTTGTCGGCCTGAAACGGAATCCTGCGATTCAGGATTCATAAGCGGACTCAACGACGGGAAATAACTGCGCCGAGGAGAATGCCAACCGCTGCTGCAATTCCTATGGCCTGCCATGGATTAACATGTACGTATTCATCCGTGGCCGTGGCGACAGCCCGGGTTTTTTCCATAACCGCCACTTGTGCATTGGAAAGCCGAGTCTTGGCCGCTTGCAATGAATCTCCCGCCTTGGCGCGCGCCGCCGCGATACGTTCCCCAGTCTGATTGGCAGTCGCCTTCAGCAGTTCCTCAGCATCTGCTACCACTGTTCTCAAATCGTCCATTAGCTTTTCTTTGGAAATATCCACTGTTGAGGTTGTTGCTCCTAGCATATTCATTTTATTGTTCCTTTCGTTATGAAGCGCCATTAACCGTTTTCACTATAACAACCCAAATTGAGCAAATCAAGCTGCGCATTTAGACTCCATAAACTACAAGCTGTAAAAGTACATCTATTCGATTTCCTCTGGAGTAGATTTCCAATCAACAATCCGCTTGGTATTTACCGGAAATTTTGAGATCAACGATTACCTGCGTTGCCGTACTGCTTCGAACAGACATACAGCAGTGGCCGCTGCAACATTTAATGATTCGCTGCGTCCAGGCATAGGGATGGTGATGCGTCGGCTGATGATTGCTAACAAGCTTTCAGATAGCCCTGCTCCCTCATTTCCAACCGCAAAAGCAATGCTGCCAAGAAGGTCGCAGTCATACAGATTGCTTTTTGCACCCACTACAGTAGCAAAAACCTTTCCTTGAAATGCAGTAGCCATGGCGAGCAAATCAATTGATTCATGAATATTTAACACAAAATGTCCACCCATCCCGGCTCGCAGCACTTTGGGCGACCATGCATCGGCGCAGTTCTTGGACAAAAATACTGCATCGCAACCAGCTGCAGCAGCGGAACGCAATATGGAGCCAAGATTGCCAGGATCCTGGATGTCTTCCAGCAACAAACAAAAGCTGCTATGCACTGATGAAATTGGGATTCGAGGTATTTCAATAAGAGCGAGAATACAACTGGGAGTTTTGAGCTCGGACAGTTCAGCAAACAAGCTATCATCCAATTGAGATAGCGGCACATCAGGAAATTTTTTCAATAACTCCGCCACTTCGCGGTTTTGCACTGCCGCTTCCGTCACCAACAGGTGCTGAGGCTGTTGGTGACCGGATGCATGATAAGCTTGAAGTAGATGTGCGCCTTCTAATAAAGTCTGCTGAGCCTTTTGGCGTTGACGTGCTGAACTGGCCAGCTTGAGCAGCTCTTTATAGAAAGGGTTGCTGTGCGAACTGATGTATTTCATGCTTCAGCTTGCACTCAAAATTCATGCCTCATCGTGCTCCAGCAGACTGTTCATTTCTTCCAGTGGCGGTAGTTCCTGCAACGAACGCAGGTTAAGGTCATCCAGCAGTTGTTTGGTGGTAGCGAACAATTCTGGTTTACCCGGTGTATCGCGCGTGCCGACTATGTCTATCCAGCCGCGCGCTTCCAGGGTCTTCAAGATTTGTGAGGATACTGCTACCCCGCGAATCTCTTCGATATCGCCACGCGTTACAGGTTGACGATAAACGATAATTGCGAAAGTTTCCATAACCGCGCGCGAATAGCGCGGCGGTTTTTGCGGGTTGAGGCGATCTAAGTAAGGTTGCATCTCAAGACATGCGCGAAACCGCCAACCATTCGCCACTCGGTTGAGTTCCACGCCGCTGCCTGTATATTCCTGCGCCAATTGTTCCAGCATTTTTTCTATAGTATGGTTTTCTACCGGCGCATCGCTGAGTTTTTTCAGCTCCGCTAGTGACAGTGGTTCTGGGGAGGTCAACAGCGCAACTTCTAATATTTTCTTGAGTTGCACCGCGTCAACTTGTACGGCAGCTTCTTCATTCAGCGGTAAGGCTATGGCTTGCCCGGACATAAATTTTTCCCAATGATTCGGTTTGTGTGATTTCGACCAATATCTCCTTGGCCAACTCCAGAATTGCGATAAAAGTCACCACTAGTGGTGCAATACTACCACTCGCTTCAAACAGATTCTCGAATGCTTCGAACTCGCCGTGCCGCAACTGGCGCAACACGCGTGTCATTTGTTCGCGCACCGAAAGCTCCTCGCGCCGCACCCTGTGGTGTGCATTCAGCTTTGCGCGCACCAGCAGCGCGAGCCAGGCTTGGCGTAAATCTTCCACAGAAATATTCGGCAATCGCTGCTCTTCAACACGTTCGATCAGGACTTGAACGAGCTCAAAATCACGTCCGGCCTGCGGCAATTCGTTAAGCTTCTGCCCGGCCAGCTTCATCTGTTCGTATTCCAGCAAGCGACGCATCAGCTCGACACGTGGATCTTCCTCTCCCGCATCCACAAGCTTGGACGACCGCGGCAACAACATGCGTGATTTAATCTCAATCAACACAGCCGCCATCAGCAAATATTCGGCGGCCAATTCCAAGCGGTTGTGCTGCATGATCTCAATGTAGACCATGTACTGCTGCGTCAACTGTGCCATCGGAATATCGAGCACATCCAAATTGTGCTTGCGGATCAGGTACAGCAACAAGTCCAACGGTCCCTGGAAAGCCTCAAGAACAATTTCCAACGCATCCGGCGGAATATAAAGATCATGTGGCATTTCCAGCAACGGTTGGCCATGGATATGAACGCCGTGCGTGTTGCCTGGAGACTGCTCCAAAGTATTCACCTGTTATGCCAGCACCTACAAATTAGGTGCAGCATCCCGTCCAGTTTAGCTGTAATTCAGACCCATTGCCTCACGCACGTCACGCATGGTCTCGGCCGCCAGCTTGCGCGCTTTTTCGCAACCATCAGTGATGATGTTGCGCACCAGTGTGGGATCGTCCAGATAGAGCTGAGCACGTTCGCGCATGGGTTTTTGTTCAGCCAGCACTGCATCTATCACCGGCTGTTTGCATTCGATACAGCCTATGCGTGCGCTCCTACAGCCTTGTTGTACCCAGTGCTTGGTATCTTCGTTGGAATATACCTGATGTAACTGCCACACAGAACATTTATCCGGGTTTCCCACATCGGTACGACGTACACGCGCCGGGTCGGTCGGCATGGTGCGAATTTTTTTGGTCACGCTGACTTCGTCCTCGCGCAGGCTGATTGTGTTGTTGTAAGATTTTGACATTTTCTGTCCGTCCAGCCCGGGCATTTTCGAAGCCGCAGTGAGCATGGCATGCGGTTCGAATAAAATCATTTTCCCACCGCCTTCAAGATAGCCTAACAGGCGCTCGCGATCGCCCATGCTCAGGTTCTGCTGTTCGTCGAGTAGGAGTTTGGCAGATTGCAGCGCCTCGACATCACCTTGCTCTTGATAGCGAATACGCAGCTCGTCATACAGCTTTGCTTTCTTGCCCCCCAGTTTCTTGACGGCAGCTTTGGCTTTTTCCTCGAACCCTGATTCGCGCCCATAAATGTGGTTAAAACGGCGTGCAATTTCGCGCGTGAATTCGATGTGTGGTACCTGATCTTCACCTACTGGTACCTGAGTGGCGCGGTAGATGAGGATATCCGCACTTTGCAATAACGGATAGCCGAGAAAACCATATGTGCCCAAATCCTTCTCTGACAGTTTCTCCTGCTGGTCTTTATAGGTCGGCACACGTTCCAGCCACCCCCGCGGCGTAATCATGGATAGCAACAGATGTAATTCAGCGTGTTCTGGTACCTTGGATTGGATGAACAACGTGGCTCGAGATGGATCAACTCCCACAGCCAGCCAGTCAATTACCATGTCCCATACACTTTGTTCAATAATCTGAGGGGTATCATAATGCGTAGTCAGCGCATGCCAGTCAGCAACAAAAAATAAGCACTCATATTTTTGCTGCATCTGCACCCAATTTTTCAACACGCCATGGTAATGCCCAAGATGCAGGCTACCCGTGGGCCTCATTCCTGATAACACTCGATCAACAAGCATAATTTTTACTTCACAGTCCAAAAATAGAATTAATTAACTGAATAAGCCCGATTACAGGCGGTCCCAATATCCAACTAAGAACAGGCGAAACCGCCAAAAAAATCAGTATGAACATCCCGTACGGTTCTATTCTTGCCAGAATGGAAGCCTGTCGATTCGGCAGCAGGCTGACGGCCATACGCCCACCATCCAGAGGTGGTAGTGGCAACAAATTAAGCACCATTAGGACAATGTTAATTTTAATTCCGATCTGTGCCATTCCCAACAATGGCTCGGCGAAATAATTTGCCGGCAATGTCAATGCCAGCTTGCCCAGCACCGCCCAGAGTAGCGCCATGAATAGGTTGGCAAGCGGACCGGCTAGTGCCACCCAAAGCATATCTTGCTTGGGACGGCGCAGAGCGGCAAAGTTCACAGGC
>JANMWF010000088.1:0-8646 GCA_031393845.1 Nitrosomonadales bacterium
CGTTGATGCGCGTACCCGATACAGCATCAAACGCGGTTGCGAATTTTTCAAACACCTTCCTCAATAAGCAGATACAACACCACAAGCTATCAATTGCCGCCATCAATATTTCCGCGATATTCAGAGTGACGGCTATTAGATGAGCTACCATCTTGTCTAGTAACATCATGTGAATGGCATATGGATCGGACAGAACGTTTTTACAAAATTGAACAACTGCTGATTTCACGTCCGGCAGCACCAATTTCTATCGGGCGGATTCAAGTTCGAAGTACAACAGCTAATGCTGGTTTGGCCGTTCTCACATAAGTGGCCAAATATTTTTCTGGTCTGATACGGCTGGCATTTAGCATAATTGGACTATTGATCGGTATCCCAAGTTGATCCATCATTTTTTTCGCGCTATTTCTCTGCCTAATAATGAAACAAGCAAGTGCGTCTTCAAAACAAAAGAGATTTTTCATTATTTATTCCTGCATACTGAAAATCTGCACACTGATAGTTGTTAAAATATTCAACTTACTCTTTCCCTGCGATACCGATTCAAACTGCACTACTTCACCACTGCGTACGTCACTGAGCGTTGCACGTTTTCCATTCACTGTGACTTCCGTACTTAAAGGGTTATACGCATACGTCACCCCTTCAATCACCATTTTGCTCTCATCTGCGAGGATTTTATCCACCTGGCCACTCTGCGCGACTAGATTCACTGATGTGGCCGAGGTACCGTTTCCCGACTGGAATGTTTCAAGCAGCATCCTGGCATGCGCCATGCTACTGAAAAAAATGGCTGAAACAAATATCGCAACAAGCTGCCTCATCATTCACTCTCCTATTAAAAAATCTGCCGCCATCTCGAACGATACAGTGTGGACGGCAGTGTATTCAAATCAATATTTAACACGCCTGCGGCGGTTAGATCAAAGTGGATAAGTAGCAATCGTCCACATGCACTATGGTCTATCGACTACTGTCCCCAACACTGGGCTATCGTGCCGCCACTCCCCTGTCCCTGTATTCCGGCATTGTCCAGCGTATAGGTGCCGCACACATCAAGAGACATGATTCCTGTAGCTGCAGGTATCGCATTAAGTGTAAAAGTCTGGGCTGGCGCTGCACCATACACTGCAGTGATGTCGTATTTTTGTGTTCCCACTGTTGCTAAAGTTTTTGGTGAAGTCAGGTATGGCAAAACGATAGCTGCGCCCGCGCTGTTTTGGTCATAGCGGTTAGCTGTAGTGTAATTCCGTTCAAGAAACTGAACGCTCTCCAGTAATATAGCGCGCGCCTCCGCCCGGTTGGCACGTAACACATACTGCGTGTAACTGGGATAAGCAATCGCAGAGAGAATGCCGATGATCGCCACCGTGACCATCAGTTCAATCAGCGTAAACCCAGGCTGGCGTTTAAGCATTGCCCGCAACGCAAGCCGTGCAGGTGTAACCATATCGGCATGTTTCTCAATCTTATGTACTCGCATGGGACCCTCCCCGTTTATTGCAAAATTTCCCGCCAGTTAACGCGACCACCAGACAAGGAACCGAAATCAATCCATGGCGTACTTACTGTGCCGTCGGTCAGCGAGGCAATACCAATCCCGACCGAACTACCTTCTGGTGGCTTGATAAACGTTGTCCCCCCGATGGCGGCGCCGATCTTAATTCCACCGATGTCCGCATCGAACTTACCATCGTTATTGCCGTCAAACACCGGCAAACCAGGCTGAGCTCCGGTCAGACTATCCACAGCCATCAACCAACCCGTCCCCCCGGAATCGCATAGTGCCGTGGAAGGAATCAAGGTATTAAAGAGAAACTTACCGTTCTCGAGTTTGGGGACACCGGTCAGACGCTCCCCTGAAGCAGGAAGGTCGAAGAGCCAACCCATCTTTGTTGTCCAATTCATCACCGCGCCTGATATCGTACGTTTACCCGTTGGATCAAGCATGGTACGCACTTCCAACGCGCTCGCCAGCACCGTACCCGAACCACTGTCGCGTATACCATATATCGTTTGTGTGGCGGTAGTCGAGTTGTCCGTCAGTTCCAGATATTTGCCCGTTCCAAATAACACCATGTTACCGCCCAATAGATGAGAGAACACTACGGGGGGAGTCGTAATCGGCTTGGTTGTTCCGCTACTGTACAAGAGTGTGGCGACGGGGGAAGAGGGGATGCTGATATCGAACCGCCACATATTACCCAGTAGATCGCCCGCATAGGCAACATCTACCATGCCATCACCATCACTATCGTAAGGTACGGGTGTCGATAAACCGTTGTTAGGTCCACCATTCGCCACCACTTTAAAGAAATCACCCGGGGTAACCCAACTGCCATCAATCCCCTTGTCAATGTTCAGCAGATACAACACCGCCTTGCCACTCGTGCTGTTGTAACCATTGCCAACGACTGCTGCCCAATTGCCGTTTTGCAGTTTGACGATCTGCTTGGCCTGACTATTACCCGAATCCTGTGGGGGCAGGTTATACGCGTACCCCATATCCGTGTCATCGGCATCCGTGAATTCCCATAACAGCAAATCCGCCGCATTGCCAGTGCTGAAGATGGGAGCAGACATACTGAGCAGATTGGGGTTGGTGATATCGAGCGCAAAATAACCCTTGCCTCCGCTATTCATATTGCCGATCAACACGGTGCGCCACTTGTCTGCGCTACTGCCTGTCAATGACGGCAAATACACATCGGCTGACATGGGTGTGCCATCTACCATGTAGCGATGGTTCTGGTTATAGGTTTGAGCAGTGAGCTGGCTCAGGGAGCCAAACATTTGCGATGGGACATAGGCGATCACCTCATTTCCCCCGGTGGAAACCGGGTTCCCGCCGCTACCAAGCTGCGCATCGAAGCCATGCAACATACCATCGTTTGCCCCTACGTATACCACCGGTTTACGACTCGAATACCTCACGCTAAAAGCAGCATAGCCAGGGTTATCAACATCCGAATAACCGGCTTTGGGTGTACCTACATAAAGCGGGCCGGAGTTGACGATATCGCCAAGAACGCTGCCCACCGTTGACGTGTTGCGAGCACGAAACTGTCCCGGCGAGGTACCTTCGTTGGTTGTCACACCACGCAGGTAATCCAGACGAGCCGAACCCTGGTTATCGTTGACACCAAGATTGTTAGTGTTGAGCAAGGTTTGCTGGCTAGTGGGTGTACCAGACGTCAGGTTTGCCCATTCGAAACTTACCCCGTCGGCCGCCCCCTTGGTCAGGATGACTCGGCTAGCGGGAGCCATAGCATTGAGCTTGGGTGCAGCATCCCATTTCTCCGTCAGAACCACTGAGCCAGTGCCAGTGTCGAGGCGGAGCGAAAGCAGCTGCCCGCTCCAGTCCGTCGTCTGAAATTTAGGCTGGAATATATAATTATCGATCTGAAGATTCGCCGTATTGGTGGCAACCGCAGCTGCGGATCCGGTTTTCGCAAGAATGTCGCTGAAGATTGTGCTAAATGTAGCATTCAGCGTAACAAGGTCGGACGCAAAAAAAGCTGAGGTCGTGCCGCCCGCAACCGCCATTTGATTGAGCGGGTTAGGTGGATTGTTGACGAAATAATTATTGGTAAATTCCGGCAAGGCAAAACCGATGACGTAAGTTTCAACTGGACGCGCACCATTGTGCAAATTAGTCACTGCGGTAACTGCGTTTGCCACCTCAGTCGCCGAAAATGGCTGCCCGACGCTATAAGTAACGGCACCGCCGGAAGCGGTTCGGCTAGGTAATCCATTGGTTAATAATACGACGAAATCGTGGGTACACGCAGCCATTGGTGCCGCCTGCGCCCCGCCTTGAGATGAACCAAAGTTCGTGGTGGCACCATTAAAGTAATCTTTGGCTGTATTGAATGTTCCGGTAATGGGAGACAAACCCGCATTTATCAGGGGCGCATTAGGATTCGTGGGTGTATTTCCACCTGATATGGCGGTAGGGTTGTCGTTCCAAGTACTTCCGACAAGAGTCGGCACGACACTTGTTGCCAGCTTCACGTTAAGCTTACCTGCTTGAACCGTATCCAGGCTTACGATCGGCACATGCAAATAGCCCAAGCCTGGACTGCCATTGGCAAACCAAGTCGGCCCTTGATCAGTACTGGCAAGTCTTTGGCCAAAGTCGTCAATATTCTGTGCAAAATCACTATCTGTCGGGCCAAACCATGCACTAAACTGATACGCACCATACCCCGCACCGGCCACACCTGGTGCAGCATTCGAAGTACCTGTCTTGGTACCATAGCAAGCATAGCCTGTATGGTCACCCGGAAAGGTGGGCGTGGTCACCCCTACCGGGACTGAATAACAAAAACTGTTACCCTCCGGCGTTGACGTGTAAAAAGGTAGATTGACGTTGTAGTACACGCAATCAACCTTAATGCCGCCGCTCGTCGTGCATGCCCCGGCCACATTAGGACTGCTGGAGTTAGGGATTTTAAATTTCTTATGGGTTGCGCTATCTCTTGCACCCGTCCAGGCCGGATCATAAGTGTTAGGGTCAAAGCTGGCATCGTAAGGGCTTTGATTCAGCCACATATGCGCCACACTACTTTGCTGATATGCCATCAAACCCATATTGATCCGGCCGGTATAATTCGTCACCAGGGTCCTGGCTGCCGTACGTGCGATTTCTGATTTACTGGCTGAGCTGTTGCTACCCACAGCCAAGCCCGTGGGGTCTTCATCCATGGCGTTAGAGTTACTGAAAATCAGCAGCACGTTGGCTTTTGTCGCGGAAAGGACAAACAGAGGGGTCTGGCTTATGAGTAATGTGCCGCTTGCCACCCCGTAATTCCCCACCGAAAAAGTGACCAACAGCGCCAGCGTCAATAGTTTTTGATTGAAAGCCTTCATAATATGTACCCCTTTGAATAAGTTGTTAATGGCGCATCTATAAATTCAAATTTCCAGGCTAGACAAGGCACGAGTAAAAATTTTTGCGCTGCATACGATTGATATATAAGTGATAATTTTTTAGAGTAACGCCATGTTGTGACTAAATGGGGTAAGCAGGCAAGCCGTAAAGCGGCACCTCGAAAAATGGGGTTTTTAGAGGTGCCCTTCACAACAACTTGTACAGTTGCCCTGGCTTGTCCAGTAATTCCCAGCCACAAGCAGTAATACGGAATGGAGTCATCTGTGCCCCGATACACCGTCACTGCTGCTCGACATACTTTCTCCAGGAAGCGGGACGGAAGCTGGAATAAGCTCGATGATGTAATGTGGTCGCAGATGGTTTTCATGGCTCTATTTTTCGATTAAACAACACTGCTATGGCCTGTATACTTCCTGCAACCACACCACCGTATTGGCGTTCGCGCCTTGCGCACGTACGGTGATGCGGTAGTAATATACAGTTGTACCTGATCTGTTTTTCTCGATGCCTTCGATGATGTAACGCGGCTGCGCCGAAAGCACGACATTACCTATCGCACCGGTATAGGTGCCATACGCAACACTGGGGGCAGCAATCATATTGACCACGCTCCAGACGGGAGTGGTAATCCAATTTTGTGTTCCATTAGCATTCCCTGCGGGTCCGTTGTAACACAGGCCAGCAGTACAGAAAAAGTTGAAGTTGGTCAGCCCGGAAATAGCCGGTGCGCGGGTAATGCCTGTCCCCCCGCGAATATCACGTTCGGCATCACGCAACGCCATCTCGGCTGCCTGCATGGCCAGAGAGCGATCCCGCATATTCCCCGACATACGTTCTTCAAGGCTGGACATGCGCGCTGCCGTGACGGAAATCAAAGTTAGCACCACCAGGAAAATCAGCCCGGTAATCAAGGCGACACCATGCTGGCGATTAGCGGGTCGAGTATTGCAGCGGTGATTTATCATGATCTAAGGCACCGCAGCAACGCGGTTACGCAAGCTGTAGGTAGCCACAAAGCTGCGACGCAGACGCAGATCACCGGCTGTGGAAAAGGCTGCGGTTCCTGTTGCTGTGCCCAGCGCCCCTGCACAGTTCAGATATGTTTGTGGAGAGGTAGTCAGACCATTATTGGCCGATCTAATCTGCACACAAACGCGCGCGGTCACGACACTCGGCCACTGTGCTGCAGTGGGCGCTGCCATATATAAATCAGCTGACTGATATCCTGGGTTTCCGGAAGCATCGGTATCGATGCCGTACACCACTTGGAGGTCTTCGACATTTCCAACCAGTGGCTGCACGCCTGCTACACTGCCCGTGCATCGCAAATCGGTACCGTTGATGCTAAATGTGTTGGTTACCACTGTGCCTAATACGGCTTGGCCGCCAGTACAATCACGGGCTATCCACAAACCCGAACCGGAATTGAGTTCTTCACTCCCCGCATAAAATTGCACAATTAGCGTATCAGGACTCGCCACGCCGGCCACGATGACACCATCGGCTCCGCCAATAGCATCACATACACCCGGTACATTACATTGCAACGCGTCTGCCGTTTTGTTGAAATTCATTTCCGCATTCGCGCCTGCCTGCCGGATGCTGCGGCCAAGCACTTCCAGCGCATATCTACCCGCTTCCTGAATGCGGGCATTATCTTCCTGAACCCGGTAGGTCTGCTGACTGCCGACGTAAATCGAACCAACGGCCAGCAGCACAACCAGACCCAGCGTAATCGCAATCATGAGTTCCATTAGCGAAAAACCTGCCTGATGCCTGGGCATACCAAGTTGAGGCATTGATTTGTGGGGCGAAGACAAAAACATGCGGCTTCTCATGGGGTGATTCTTGTCACAAAGCAACGTAAGTTGACTGGTGACCCGAGCGGGCAGCTCGGATCGGCGACCACTCCGATACCCTTTTCAGTCCACAGAATGGTGATGATGAATACCCAGTTGCCCGTGGCTGCGGTACACCCAGCAGCAGCAGGGCCATCTGCACACACGACGGTTCCATTGCCGCTAGGCAACAAGGTTGCATTGACCGTGTTCCACTGACGATGGTCGGAAATGGCCATATTTGCGGGGGTGCAGGCCGCAGCGAAACAGTTGGGATTTCCAGCCGGAAGGCCTACCGTCAAATTGTTGTAACTATAATTAGGCGCACCCACACCAGCCAGATTGGCGCGCAACCGATCGGTGATGTCGTACGCCTGTTGGGTGGCAATGCCGCGATAGTAGGCAGTCTGATTGTTGCTTAGGCTGGCGGCTTGCAATCCCGCCAGCCCGATCAAACCAAGTGACAGCACCACGATTGCCACAAGGACTTCGAGCAGGGTGAAGCCGGATTGTGTTTTGGTCAGGGGCATGCTGTGGTTCCGGTGTTAGTAGCTACCCGACCTTGCAAACTCACCACAATGGCCCGCCCACTTGCTGGGCCACGACTGTCGCAAAGACGAAAAGTGCCAGCGTTGCCGGAAAAACCGGAGCTTTGATACGTTACGTGTTGTAACCCCCCCGTACCCCCCGCCGTGTCCGTGCGTAGCGTATTGCCATTTTCCAGCGGCTGCCGCACTTGTAGCACCGTTTCGCCTGGGTCTACCACTGCATCGCCATTGGGATTAACAAATACCAGCCAGCCCGCATCCCAATTAAATACAGTCGCACCCGAACAGGTAGTATTGTTCAAACGGCTACATACTGAAATCCGAACACCGCGCTTGATGGCTTCACTTCTGGCGTAATTGAGCGAGGTGACCAGGTCATTCGTTTGCCCGACCAGACGACTGTTCTGCACCAACGTAATGAAGCTGGGCACAGCGACTGACAGCACAATCGCCAAGATTACCATCGTGACCAGCAATTCGATTAATGTGAACCCCGTTTGCCCACGGAATGTACCGACTCTTTGGTTACCTAATAATGAAAGTTTGTTTTCCATAGTTCATTCTATCGATAGGCTTGAAACAAATACCACTTGAATCTGACCAATGGTCGCCTTGACAGAATATACGGACAGACCATTGGATTTACTGTGGCCTAACTCACCACATACTTGCTAGCGGCACGGACGTCGTTCACTTTAAATAGACCAAGCCTAATTGCAGACTTCCACAAACCGATAGCCCGTTTGTTAGAATTAGCAGCTATTTCAGGCCTTTTCATAGACTCATAACATTTTCATTGTCGGCACTGGCGCCTCATACTCCGGCACTGGAGCAAGACACGCTCCACCGGCATTTCCATCGGCAAATACCCTGCCCCGTAGCCCAAATGGGATGTCGAGCTACATCCGCATAGGTAACGTGCATCAGACGGTCTGGATGGCGTAAAAGGTGTATGCCGCATCAACGCGGCGGACTGTGTGACATAGGCGGGTGCTGCGGATAATCTGTGTCGGCCTTCGGTGCATCCGCAGTTGTGTATGATGCTGACTTGCGATCTCCCCTTGGCGACATTCCGGACGCTCTCCACCGGTTGCAGGCAGGTCACGACACTATCATTCTTTCGTCGTTGCTTGCTTTCACATAGGTGCATAGACTCTATGGGCACCTCTATCGTAGAGCCTTCTGGTTGCAAACATCAATCATCCGTGTATCTAGGTTTTTGGCGAATCTACCCTCGCAAACTCGCGCCGTCACTAGGATTCAGTGAAAATCGTATCTTGAAAGTGTCAAAGTCAGGCAGTACCAGGCCAGAGAATGCGGGAGTTACACCGCAACGCGTTGCCCGTTGGAGCTTATTTGATCGCAG
>JANMWF010000095.1:0-7183 GCA_031393845.1 Nitrosomonadales bacterium
CCAAATTCTGGGAGGGCTCGCTACCATTACCCGAACAAAAACGGCGGCGGTGGCGTCGCATTATGCGGTGCAACCAGTTATCGATATTTTTGCGACTCCCGACAGGAGGGATTTGGGCGCAATTGCAAGTGATATTGAGAAGGTGCTGCAATCCCACGAAAAAGAACGGCCCAAAGGCGCAACGATTACGCTCCGTGGGCAGGTGCAAACCATGAATACAGCATTTAGCGGGTTATTGTTTGGCCTGCTAGCAGCAATCGTTTTGATTTATTTGCTGATTGTAGTGAATTTTCAATCCTGGAGTGATCCATTTATCATCGTTGCCGCTCTGCCAGCTGCATTGGCGGGGATAGTATGGATGTTGTTTGCAACTCATACGACCCTATCTGTTCCAGCATTAACCGGTGCGATTATGTGCATGGGCGTGGCCACCGCCAACAGTATTCTGGTCGTGAGTTTTGCTCGCGAACGATTAGCACATACCGGGGATCCAATCAGAGCGGCAATGGAAGCGGGATTTGGCAGGTTTCGTCCGGTATTAATGACCGCGCTGGCCATGATCATTGGCATGGCACCAATGGCATTGGGGCTGGGTGAAGGTGGCGAGCAAAATGCGCCTCTTGGCAGGGCAGTAGTTGGTGGGTTAATAACCGCGACATGTGCCACCTTGTTTTTTGTTCCAGTTTTATTTGGCATGATTCACGGGCGGCAGCCGCGCATAATTAAAACTGAGGGAGCTATTGAGCATGGATGATATTCATTCCCCGCTAACCGTTCGGCGACCGGCAAAACACCTGTTAACGATTATTATGGTGATTGCTGCTGTTGCTGTTGGGATCTTTGTGGGTGGGTTCAAGCAACGGATGGATGATCAGAAAATTCTTGCAGCGACGACGGCAGATCGGGCCCAGATTACCGTTGCAACGGTTGCGCTAGAGGGTCTGAGAGATACTGAAAAATTGATATTGCCCGGCAGCTTGCAAGCATATTATTCGGCGACTATTTACGCACGGGTAAGCGGGTATTTAAAGAGTTGGAAATTGGACATTGGAGATGATGTCAAGGCAGGACAGGTTCTCGCTGAAATTGAAACACCTGATTTAGATCAGCAGCTAAAACAAGCCATAGCAAACATGGAGTCAGCAAAGGCAAACGCAAAACTGGCTGAAACGACGGCGCATCGTTGGCGTAATTTATTGAAAACTGATTCAGTGTCGGTCCAGGAAGTGGATGAAAAAAATGGCGATTATGCTGCCAAGAGAGCTTTCGTGGCGGCAGCGCAAGCGAATGTAGATCGGTTGCTTGCTTTGGAATCATTTAAACGGATCACCGCTCCTTTTGATGGGGTCATAACCGGCCGTCATACAGACATCGGTGCACTAATTAATGCAGGCCATCAGTCGGGAAAGGAATTGTTCACAATTTCAGACGTGCACAAATTAAGACTGTACGTCACGCTTCCGCAGAATTATGCAGCCCGCATAAAACCAGATATGGTAGTTCAGGTTGATGTACCAGAACACCCGGGGAAGCATTTTTCAGCGAAACTTTTGGGGACTTCCGAGTCGGTCAATGAGAGCTCTGGCACGATGTTGATGCAATTTGAAGTGGATAATTCGTCCCATGAATTACTTCCGGGTGAATATGGTAGCGTGACATTTATATTTCCTGCGAATGAAAAATCTTTACAGATTCCAGCCGGCGCGATTCTATATAAAAAAGAAGGCCCGTTTATTGCTGTCGTAGCAGGCAACAGACGAGTGATGTTTAAGCGCGTTGAAATTCTGAAAGATTTAGGTACTTCACTTGATATTGCAGCGATACTCAATGCAAATGAGATGGTGATAAATAATCCGCCCGAGTCACTGATGGAAGGAGATCTGGTTAAATTAAAAACGACTCACAGCACCGAGCAAAAAACGACGGCTTCATCGATGATTCCTGACGCAGCCTCTAAAACAAAATCACAACCATGAGGTACTCGGCTATTGCATTTCGATTGCTGTTGCCATTGTCTGCGCTGCTCATGCACGGCTGTTCATTTATCACACCCTATCAACCACCAATAGTCGCCCCTGTTAAAGACGCTTGGCGAGATGGTTTATGGATGGAGGCACAACCTTCTGATGAATTACCAAGAGGATCTTGGTGGCGATTATTTGGTGATAAGACACTGAATGAACTTCAAGAAAAAATGGAGCGAAACAATCCCACCCTTGCAATTTCTGTTGCGCGATTTGATCAATCAACTGCCTATGCCAGGCAATTAGGAGCGGCTCAATTTCCGTCGATTGATGTCGATGCAGGCACCACACGAAACAGGCAATCTGATCACAGACCGTTGAGGAACGCCAGCCAGCCTGCATTCTATAATGCAAATACGGTTAATATGTTGCTAAGCTACGAGCTGGATCTTTGGGGGCGAGTAAGAAATTCTATCGCTGCGGGCAAGGCGACTGCCCAAGCTTCAGCAGCAGACCTTGAAAGTGCCCGCTTGAGTTTGCATGCGTTACTTGCCGAACACTACATCAGGTTGCGAAATGTTGACGCGCAATCAAATTTACTTGGTAAAAGTATTCAGACTTTTGAAAAAAACCTTACTTTTGTAGAAAATCGACATTCTGGAGGCATCGCATCCGGGCTTGATGTCGCAAGAGCCGAAACGCAAGTCAATATTGTAAAAGCCGAGCTTTTCGAGTTAAAAATACAGCGTGCGGTATTTGAACATGCGATCGCCAGTTTGATCGGTGAATCAGCTACTGCATTTACGATATCGCCAGTAGTAAATTCAGATTTAATTCAGCCCCCTCGAATTCCGATTGGATTGCCCTCCATGTTATTACAGCGGCGGCCAGATATTGCGTCGGCCGAGCGCAAGGTAGAAGCGGCGAATGCCAGTGTGGGCGTTGCCAAGGTTGCTTTTTTCCCAAGTATTTCGCTTGGTGGCACCTCGATCGGATACCAAAATACTGGTGCGTCTGGCTGGCTTACTGCGCCGAATCTTTTTTGGTCTATTGGGCCCAGAGCCGTTTTCAATATTTTTGATGGTAACTTAAGGCAGTCTCAGGTTGACCAGGCTAAAGCAGTTCTGGATCAAACGGGGCATGAGTATCGTGCTGTAGTTTTGCTGGCGTTCCAACAAGTTGAAGATGAGTTGGCGCGCCTTGAATTCTTGAAACAGCAAATTATTGAGCAAACTGCGGCTACGATTTCTGCACACAAGGCCGAAACGCTTGCCAACTACCGATACCAGAATGGTGCGGTGACCTATCTGGAAGTATCGACCGCGCAAACTATAGCTTTGCAGGCAGATCGAGGATTGTTGGCGCTCAGAGCCCAATCCCTGGTCGCTAGCGTGGGACTCATTCGTGGGTTGGGGGGAGGATGGAGCAAAAAAACGTAATTCATCGGGTTGTTCAATAATCAGTAAAAAATAGTCAACAGTCGCCAGTGTTAATCTACCGGATGAGTGTTGAAACCTTTTAACAAATCCGGTACAGGCTAGGTGACCATCAAGCCATAAGCAGCCTAGGATGATGCCCATGCTTTCGCTGCCGAAAGTAGTCAGTGCATTTACTGCAAGGCTGTTACTTAAAAATGGCGATACACTTTCCAATCAGCTGGATCCGCATCGCCCAGCTATTAATCATTTGTGCCATTCTTTGCTTTATTTGGCACGCCTGTTTTAAGTTTAACCAAATGTTTGTGCCCATTTTTTAGCGTGGGTTTCGCATCAGCAGTCTGGGTTGAATAGATTTGGAAAGATTACGTTATACTTCATTTATTCAATATCCTTCATAAGAATAAAAAGGCATATTCAATAATGAAATGATAAATAGGGAGCTATGTAAGTGAATAAACAAATTGGACTGATACTGTTTGCAGCAATCATCCTTACGGCATGCAGCGGCGTACCTACGCGCAAGGAGGACACTCGCGGCACGCCGGCTCCCGTAATCGAATCGCACGTTGTTCTGCCCCCCTTGGTTGTGCAACCAAAACGCGGCGGTTATTTGGAAGGTGACAGCCCTGGTGACAATGTGCCCGCCAATTTGGCCGCCGTCCCGGATGCTATCCCGCGCGTTGAGCCTTTACATCGTTTTGCGAACGCCCAATACTCCGCTTTAGGAAAGACATATACACCTTTAACTTCGCCGGGTAGATTCAAGGAGCGAGGTATTGCTTCCTGGTATGGAAAAAAATTCCATGGTAAGCGCACCGCAAGCGGAGAAATATATGATATGTATGGTATGACTGCCGCTCATCCAATATTACCTGTACCCAGTTACGCGCGCGTAACGAATCTTGCGAACAAAAAATCGATAGTGGTTCGTATCAATGACCGAGGTCCATTTTTGCGTGAGCGCATTATTGATCTTTCATATGCTGCTGCATACAAACTTGGCATTGTAAATGCTGGTAGTGCCGAAGTCGTGGTGGAGGTGGAAAGCCTGGTGGCAGACAATAATGTCCAACCTCTAGGGGTAACGGATTCGGTTGTGATTACACCCTTAAAATCGACAACGGATTCGGTGGTAGTTACCCCATTAAAGTCTACAACAGCGTCATCAGCTTCAGGCGAAGCGGCGGCGAGTGGAAATGTGTATCTGCAATTGGGCGCCTTCCGCTCACAGCAGAGTGCTGAAAGCTTTCTTTCGCGCATGAGCGTTGAATTTGAGGGAAGCGGCAAACGAGTCGAGCTGTATCAGAAAGAGGATGACATGGTGCGCGTGCATGTTGGCCCCTATTCGACACAGGATGAGGCGCGCGCTACCGCAGAAAAATTGGAGCCGCGCCTGGGATTCAAGCCTTTGGTGAAACTGCATTAATTGAAGAGTCCAAATTTTATTTTGGGGTATTACTCTTTAATCAGTAATTGAGCGTGAATTTTTGATTCTGAATGCTTAAACTCGTGCGGGTACCAAAAATGTATTTTATGGTACCCCTGTCAAGTATGTTTCGACCTTTAATCTAGTGTAATTATTTCGATGACAATGCCACCCAAAATTCAAGTTGGGAACTTCAGTACATCCTTGTCGCTCGATTTTGAGAGTGGAAAGGTTTCCGCACGAAGATTGGAGTTACTGGTTGCGATAAGTCGGGAAAATTCGATAAACGGTGCCGCAAAGGCCATCGGGATGACTTATAAGGGAGCCTGGGAAGCGGTTGAAGCCATGAACAATCTCGCTGGGGTGCCGCTGGTAACGGCTTGGCAAGGGGGCCGTGGTGGTGGCAGGGCAGAGCTAACCGAGGTGGGGCAGCGTTTGGTGGATGAACTGGGACATATCGCGGCATTACAGGCCCAATTTTTCGCGGAACTTGATAAAGAAGTAACTCTGGGAAATAGTTTTCAGCTTCTGAAAAGAATTGGTGTAAATACGAGTGCGCGCAATGCCTTCAGAGGAATGGTTGAAAGCGTGCAAACGGGCGCAGTCAATGCAGAGGTGGTGCTTAGGCTGGCCAGTGGCGAAGCTCTGTACGCTATGGTTACCCAGGAAAGCGTTCGCTCATTGGATCTTGTGCCGGGCAAAGCGGCGTATGCGTTGATTAATGCATCGTGGGTTATTCTGACTCTGATGGCCGAGAAGATCAAAACGTCAGCGCGTAACCGGTTGTGCGGGATAGTCAATCATATTGAGCAAGGTTCGGTGAATACTGAAGTCCTGCTTGATCTGGGGAATGGCGTTACCCTTGCAGCAATTATTACTAACGAGTCGCAGAAAGTGCTCGGGCTCGCTGTTGGTGATCAAGCATGTGCTTTGATCAAGGCGTCTCACATTATTATCGGGGTAGACTAATGAATAAAACCATAGCCAATGGGCTAATATTCATAATGCACAGGAAATTCAAAACTGACTGATTGTGAATAATGGCAACCTACGCGATAGGCGACATACAGGGATGCTACACCGAGTTTTTGCGGTTGCTGGAGCAAATATGCTTCGACCCCGCAATAGATAGGCTATGGCTGGTAGGTGATTTGGTTAACCGCGGACCGGATTCGGTGAATGTACTGCGTTTGATAAAATCGTTGGGAGATGCCGCCATCACCGTGCTAGGCAACCATGATCTACACTTGCTTGCAGTGGCTGAGGGCGCTGCTAAATTACACCGCAGCGACACGCTGCATGACATTCTTGGCGCGCCCGACCGAGACGAACTGCTAACATGGCTTCGTACGCAGCGTCTGCTATATGTGGAGGGTGATTTCGTGCTGGTACATGCCGGCTTGCTACCGAGCTGGACAGTGGCCCAGGCACAGCAGTTGGCGCATGAAGCAGAAGCCGCATTAACGGGCCAGCACTACCACGATTTTCTTGTGCATATGTATGGCAACTACCCTGACCATTGGGCTGATGACCTCAGCGGTTACAAGCGCCTGCGCGTCATCACCAATGCCTGCACGCGCATGCGCGTTTGCACCCTGAGCGGTGAAATGGAATTCAAATTTAAGGGTGAGGTGCACAATGTGCCTGAGGGATACATGCCGTGGTTTGACGTGCCCGGGCGCGCCAGCGCCAATGCCACAGTGGTGTGCGGACATTGGTCGGCACTGGGATTGAAAGTTACCCCTCAAATCATTGCACTTGACACCGGTTGTTTGTGGGGCGGCGCGCTTTCCGCCATCCGACTCGAAGACCGTGAGCTATTTCAGATTCCATGTGTATCCAAACCGGTGGCAAAGCCTTGGCAGTAATTGTCGTTTTTATAACTGTAAAGTTGGATTCTCGAAAGCGATAAAGGGATAATTTTAAAATTGTCGAACCATCAATAGCGGCCTAATTTTCAGTGGTTGATCTTCAACTGTGGTTCGCCGATTATCCGAAGAGTTGAAAGCGACATTATTAATGGCTTTTTTTGAAATAAAAAAAGCCATTAATGCAATTAATTAACGTAAAATCAAATTGATAACAAATTTTCATGGTGTCTGTTATGATGGTTACCATTAAAATAACAGACAGGGGGAGCGGGGTTTCACTCCGCCCTATGGGTAGTAGCAATTATTCACTCGCGTGTATCTCTTTCGCTGAAATCAGTAAGGGCATGATAGCTAGTGAGGAGTCCTTAACAGAAATCTTACTTCGTCTTCTGCGCTCCTGCTTTTGTTCCGTACGCATCATCATCTGCGGACTGTGCGGAACAGAGCGTACCGAGGACAATTGCTCACCGTCCCCGGTAATGC
>JANMWF010000099.1:0-3788 GCA_031393845.1 Nitrosomonadales bacterium
TAGTCTGCTTGCCATATTGCACCAGCCCTCAACGCAAAGTCAAAATACGCCAGCCATGCTGTTCTGCATGCTTGCGTAAAGTTGCATCCGGATCGACAGCTATTGGGTTGTTCACTTTCGCCAGCAATGGCAGGTCGTTCAAAGAATCGCTGTAAAAAAAGCTATCGGCAAAACTATCCCACCCCCATCCTCGTTGCGCAAACCAGTTTTCCAACCGGGTAATTTTGCCTTCACGGAAGCATGGCACGCCAGCCACACATCCAGTAAATTCACCGTCCTTCTCTTCCGGCTCGGTAGCAATCAGATGTTCCACGCCGAATTCTCGCGCAATCGGCGAGGTCACAAAACTATTAGTGGCAGTGATGATAACGCACACGTCCTCTGCCGCACGGTGTCTCGCCACTAGCTCTCGCGCAGGCACAGTCATCATGCCGCGAACCTTGTGCTGCATGAAGTCGTCACGCCAGCCATTCAATACCTTGCGCGCATGTCGTGACAGCGGTTTCAACTGAAAGTCGAGGAACTCATAAATATCCAGCGTACCCGCTTTGTATTGCTCATAAAAAGCCAAGTTCTTCGCTTCCAACAGCTCGCGATCGAGCACGCCCTGTTCGATGAGAAATTGAGCCCACTCGAAATCGCTGTCACCGTTCAGCAAGGTATTGTCTAAATCAAATAGCGCAAGGTTCACACAGACTCCAGGTTAAAAGTTTGCATCACTTCTTTCAGCAATGGTACCGAGGGCGCACGCTGTAAACGCAAGCAGTGCGTGTCCAGTGCATCCAGCAGCCCGAGCAGCGCAGGCATATCGCGCCGTCCGTGACGCAACAGGTATTGCGTCACTTCACGCGGCAGAATGAAGCCGCGCGCTTGTCCATGCTGCTCCAATGCTTGCGTTTTTTCTGCATCGTTCAGCGCATGCACCTGATACACCAACCCCCAGCCCAAACGGGTGCGTAGGTCGTCGCGCGCACTTAATTGGGCTGGCGCAGATACACCACTAACCAACAACATGCCGCCGCTTTCGCGCACCCTATTATAAAGGGCGAACAGCGCAATCTGGGCATCATCATCCAGTACCTCAACATCATCCACTGCAATCACTGGAACCACGTCCGGCACAGCGCCAGAAGCATAGACTGCGGACTGCCCCAATGAGCGTGCCTGCGCCACGACTGCCTGCATAAGATGGCTCTTGCCGCAGCCCACCTCGCCCCATAGGTAAAAACACCGCTCATTTGAGGTTTCTTCCAATGCGTGTTGCAATGACGAGAGTAATTCAACATTGCGGCCAGGCACGAAATTATTTAGCGTGGGCAACCTGTCCGGAGCGATGTTTAATAATAATTGCGTCATATAAAATGAATCACGATACGCGGATATTGATAGCTACCCTACCCTGGGCATGGCTCAATCCGACCAACAGTGCTGCCAGCGCAGAGAGGGTCAAACAGCCATTAAGCGTACCTCCTTGCAGTGCGGCGAAGCGTTGAATGGTCATTTGGGGTAAAATATCGCTAACAAAATAGCCTTCACTGTATCCCGAAGAAAGCGAGAACTCAACTTGAGCTTACCTAATACCCTTTCCTACCGCGACGCCGGCGTAGACATAGCTGCAGGTGACCGTCTGGTGGAAAATATTAAACCATTTGCCAAACGTACGATGCGCCCGGAAGTTTTGAGTGGCATAGGCGGCTTTGGCGGATTAGTCGAAATTTCTAAAAAATACCGCGAGCCGGTGCTGGTGTCTGGCACCGATGGCGTGGGTACCAAATTGAAATTGGCATTCGAATTGAATCGTCACGATACAGTTGGCATCGACCTGGTTGGGATGAGCGTCAACGACATTCTGGTGCAAGGCGCAGAGCCGCTGTTTTTCCTCGATTATTTCGCCTGTGGCAAGCTGGATGTGGATGCCGCCACCGAAGTCATCAAGGGCATAGCGGCAGGATGTGAACTGGCTGGGTGCGCGCTCATCGGCGGCGAGACCGCCGAAATGCCGGGCATGTATCCGGTGGGCGAATACGACCTCGCCGGTTTTGCTGTGGGTGTAGTGGAAAAAGCCAACATCATCACCGGCGCTGACATTCGGTCTGGCGACATCGTGCTGGGACTCGCCTCCAACGGCGCGCACTCCAACGGTTACTCGCTGGTACGTAAAATCATCGAGCGCAGCCAGCCCGACCTCAATGCTAAATTTGATAATGAACGCACGTTGGCTGATTGCATTATGGCGCCCACGCGTATCTATGTGAAGCCATTGCTGGCGTTGATGCAAACGCTCCGAATAAAGGGTATGGCGCACATCACTGGCGGCGGTCTGCTTGAAAATGTGCCGCGTGTGTTGCCTTCCAACGTTACCGCCGTGATTGACGGTCTGGCTTGGCGCACACCCAAGCTGTTCGAGTGGCTCCGCGAACAGGGCAACGTAGATCATCAGGAAATGTACCGCACCTTCAACTGCGGCATCGGCATGGTGGTTATCGTGGATCAGAATGATGCAGCAGACGCAATCGCCCAGCTTGTCACCGCCGGAGAAACGGTATGGCGCATAGGCACAATTGAGGCGCGGATAGGCGATGAAACACAAACCCGAATCTGTTAACGTAACAATGAAATCCATCGTTATTCTGATTTCCGGCCTCGGCAGTAATTTGCGCGCACTGCTGGAAGCCGACCTGCCCTGCCGGGTAGCGGCGGTTATCAGCAACCGAGCCGCTGCCCCAGGATTGGAAATTGCCAAACAGCATGGGATTACAACGCGGGTCGTGGCTCATCACAGCCATCCAGACCGCGAATCTTTCGATTCCGAGCTAGCCATCTGCATAGACGACTACCAGCCCGACCTTATCGTGCTGGCCGGCTTCATGCGCATTCTTACCCCTCAGTTCGTGGCACGCTATCAAAACAAACTCATTAACATTCACCCCTCACTGTTGCCCGCATATAGTGGCCTGAATACTCATGCGTGCGCGCTCCGGGACGGCGTGAAGATCCATGGCTGCACCGTACATTTTGTCACCAGCGACGTCGATCACGGCCCCATCATCATCCAGGCTGCAGTATCAGTACTCATGGACGACACCCCGGCAACCTTGGCAGCACGCGTGTTACATCAAGAACATCGCATTTTTCCGCAGGCCATCCGTTGGTTCTGCAACGACGACATCCGCCTGAGTGCGGAAGGCAAGGTACTAATGAAGCGTCTGGAACAGCCCGGTTGCGCACTAATCTCTCCGGAAATTGGATAAGGTAATGCGTAACATCATTTATCTAGTCGGCTCGCTATTACTTGTTTGCACTGCACCGCAAGCACTCTTCGCTGCTACTCCCTCCTTGCCCGTGCAGATCAACAATGTTGACGCCCATTACGATGTACTCAAAGGCAATATTAAAGTTGCGACCATGACTGAAACCTATACCCGCACGCAGGACGGCTACCATATCGAAAGCGTAACCAAAGCATTCGGCTTGCTCGCCATGTTCAAGCCAGAAGTCATCCGCGTCACCAGCGAAGGTACCCTGACAGCGAAGGGTTTACGCCCAGTCACTTATATTCAAGAACGCAAACTCGATACCGGGCGAAATACGCGTGCCGACTTTGACTGGAAAACTAAACATGTCACTCTGACTGACCGCGCCGGGAAACGCACGCTGCCGCTACCAACTGGAACTCAAGACCGGTTAAGCGCGATGTACCAGTTCATGTTCGCGCCACTGCAAAATACCGCGGAGCTCAATTTCAACATGACTAACGGCAGTAAAGTGGATGACTATAGTTATCGCAT
>JANMWF010000119.1:0-3676 GCA_031393845.1 Nitrosomonadales bacterium
CTTTAACTGACAGCGGGTGCTCGTATTCAAGCTGAGCCAGATCGGGCTTCGCGGCATAGCCCTCGCCGTAAGTCGCATAATAAAGATCAGGTTTAGCCGCAAACCGACTCTTAATGTAATCACAACCACACAATGGCAAAACGGCAGCAATCATAAGCAGGGGCAGGGTACGCATATTGGTTCTCCTTAAAGCGTTGCCAGAAAGGCGATCAGAGCTTTTTTGTCGGAGGGTGACAGATCTTCGCCAAAACGATGGCCGTCATTTTCGATTTCCGCATTGCAGGAGGAATACACCTCACCCAATAACGGCAGTCGCACGCGCGCCGATTTGATTGCGTCAACCAGTTTTCCCGGGTCATGCACTATGGCGTTGGCAGTATCCTGCATTGCCAGTACCAGCTGGTGTGCGTTGGCTGCTCCTAATTGTGTTGTATAGTTTTTTTCGAGCTGCTGTGGATGCAGCTTGGCCGCGATCAGATCGGCGATGAAGGCCTTGTGCTGAAAATTACCCACTTTGCCCGCGGTCGATCCTGCAGGAATGCGCACTGAGAAGCCGATGAGCTTTTCTTCAGACCCATCCCAAACTCGTGGGCCAACATCGAGCACGATGTCTTGATCGAGCTTGGTCGCCTTAGGAATGCGCTGTGACGGATTTAGCAGGTCATTCATTGATGCGACGTACAGCTTGAAGCGGCCATCCACACTGGGGTCGTATTTCCAGCAGGCAGGACTTTTATCAAACGGCAGCGTAGGGTGGCCCGGCTTGCTGGCATCGACATAGCTGTTACGGTAAAAATCGTATGATCCGGTGCTGCCTCCACATAATTCCGGCCCCACCGAATTGTTGTGCAGGAACGGAGCGTGTGCCCATAAGTTGAGCAATGAGACATTACGGTAATAACCACGCCCGCCACCGTTCTGTTCAGGGATGTTCGGCTCGGCGGGACGGGCATAATAGTTCTCGGACGCAAACTCTTCCCATACATGCCCTTGCATATGATTGGAATGCAGAGCACGACAACGGTCAGTGCCAATTTCCGACACCGGGGAGAGCGCGTCGTTTCCAAGCCAGTCGGCGCGCAAACCGGTCTTGGGATCAAGCGCGTGAAAATCCACGGTCTCTGCCGGCGCCTTGCTGCTTGAATGGCAACGCGCGCAATTGGCGGCAAACACAGTGCGGCCACGGCTGACTGCGCCCTTGCCGAATTCTTGCTCAAGATCAGCAGTCAAATCATCTTTGCCATAGGCGGCCTTCGATGAGTGCATGTTTGCACGTGCCGCCTGCAGATCGGCTGCTGCGCTTTCAGGCGATAAAAAGAAGGCCAAGATATCTTGCAAACGATCCTCGACGGCGCGGAAATTTGGGCAGTCGCGACGGCACTGACCCACGTTAAAAGGCGTCTGACCGAAGTTGCGCGCGGCAGGATCGAGCTGGCGCAGATCGGTTAGATGATTCAGCCAGCACTTTTCTGCGCATGAACCAATGTTGAAATACACGCGCTGGATTGCTGCTAGTGCGCCTGTTGAGTCTTCACCACCCTTGAGTATATGGTGTACGGCCTCAGTCTTGAGGCTACGTTGCCAGCACTTGCCGGACTTATTCGGCTCACACCAGCACTCATGTTCTTTCGCGCCGTTAGGACAGGCGTCAGTCTTGCGCCACCTGAGAATCTGGGTGTTGTCGTGAACCGGACGCTGGGCAATGTTGATAAGCGCATTGATGGTGCCAGCGTTGTTGATCTGATCGGTAGGGATAGCCGAGGTATCGGACGTACCAGGGCGCGCGTGAGCAAACACTTGCCATTCCAGGGTGTCGCTGGGCATACCCGAAACGATGATTTCAGAAATGCGGATGTACTGATTGCCGACCAGGCCGGTAATGTTTTCCCATTTTGGATGAGCTGGATCAGTGGGTGGCTTGGCCGGGTTAAAAGCAATATGGCAGGCGCCGCATGCCATACCGATGCGGAACGGCGGCTCAATGGAGCCGTCGCTAAGACGACTCAGCTTGGCATCATTACGTTTACGGTCACTGCTGATTTTACTGTCATAACCTTCCCAGGTTCCCAGACTGCCATTAAGCTTTTTCCATGCCACTGGATCAAATTTTGGATTGGGAAACTTGCGAAAACCTAACGCCCCAGTTGATGTACCAAAGGCCAGGTTACAGGCATCTTCACGCCCGTTCTGATGTCCTTTAGGGTCGGCAGATTCGGCAGGTGCGTCCTTGAAATCGCAGGCTGGGTCACGATAGCCAGACTTACCGACAAATTTCAGTAGCGTCTCATCACCCGGGCACCAATCAAAACCATAGGTTTCTTCCCGACTTTTGGCTGGGCAATTTGGACTGCCCGGAGTGCAGCATCCGGGATCATTAATTAGCCCCCATGTTTTAAAGCGCTGCTCACGCTGATCGCCCCGCAGCACCCGGAACCAATCGATTAATACGCCGACGCGCTGCTGAAAAGTGTAGGTATGAAAACGCTCGTTGCCCGCGGTCGCCTTGAACCATATTTCCCGTCCCGCACGCGCATTTGGACTGAGGCCAACTTCGCCAAAATGAAACCCATCATCCGTATAGGCGCTGTTTTGTTGACTGGTCATTTGCACCTGTGCAGCGGATGGCTGAGTTGCGATCTCTGCCTGAGCTATCTCGGGTTGCTTTGTGAACCACGCCAGTGTAACAATGGCTGCAACGGCCATTGTAGTGAGCCAGAGTGATGTTTTCATGTTCTTTCCCTTTCGTGCTTTACTGTTTAATAAATCACGCAGCTACCTTCCTGTGGCCGAGAATGTATCAGTCTGTCCCGGCTTGCGCAACATCTTGTTCACCTCATCCTGATGCGCGGTTTCTTGAGCAATCATGTTGCGAGCATATTCTTCGAGCCGAACATCCTTGTCCTTAGCGAGAGCAAGCAATTCGTAATAGGCCTGCAGTGCCTCTACTTCGTGTGCCAGCGATTCGCGCATAATGTCGCCGATATCGTGGGTGTGTGTTTTTAGCAGAGGGCCGATGCCCAGCGACGGGTGCCCACCCAGCCAGGTCACCAGTTCACCGGCCTGACGTGCGTGAACCAGTCCCTCCTCAGCCTGCTTCTGCAGCCAGTCAACGATGGGGATGCGGTTGTAGCCGTACACCATCAGCGCGTAATGGGTGTAGCGCACCACACCGGACAGTTCCAGTTCCATAATGCGATTAAGTATTTTCAGTACGGCGTCTTTGTCCATGATCAATTTCTCCTGTATGAAATTAAGTTGGTGCCAGCGACTTGCGAGTGCCATTGAGGTCTGACCACATGGATTTCGAGTCTTTTGCAAAGATCAATCGAGTTTGACCACATATGCTCGTTGGCCTCGCTAAATTCGCGCGGCTCGAAGGCATGTAATCGTCGGTCTGCGCCACCGCCGCAAAAAAATCGGTTACTTCTTTATGATTTTTTCGCCGCCCGGCATAAGGTAAATTCGTCGGACCAACTAACTCCCAATCGACTTCATCAGCGACCAGATTCAGAATCGTCGGTACATCCCCGCGGCCGAATGCCTCGTAAACTTGTTTCACGATAGCGGTAGCTGTTCCCATGTTTACTCCTCCTGTTCGATCTTGTTAAAAAATGTTCTGCATTAGTTATGGCGCTTCTAAATCCATAATTAGTGGCCCCCATTCGCCGACCCATGT
>JANMWF010000121.1:0-18545 GCA_031393845.1 Nitrosomonadales bacterium
GCCGCTGCGCCTTGAGGTGCATCAGCCTGTGCTGTCCAATGAAGATTTAGCCAAGCTGCGCGACATCAGCACATTAACTCAAGGGCGCTACAAAGCGCTGGTGCTGGACATCACTTATCCTGCGGTACAGGGCGCGGCGGGTTGCGAGGGCGCCATCAAAGCGCTGAGTGCCGCAGCCGACCAGGCTGTAGCGGATGGTTGCAACGTACTGATTTTATCCGACCGTGCGATTTCAAGTGTACGCGTGGCGATTCCGGCTTTGCTGGCTTGTGCGGGAGTGCACCATCATTTGGTACGCGAAGGGCTGCGCACCAGCACCGGACTGGTGGTGGATTCCGGTTCTGTGCGTGAAACCCATCACTTCGCGTTACTTGCCGGTTATGGTGCCGAGGCGATATGCCCGTGGCTGGCGTATGAGACTATTGCTGCCATGAGCGATTATTTACCTGCTGGTCTATCGAACAAGGATGCGAATAAGCGTTTCATTAAGGCGGTAAACAAGGGTCTGCTCAAGGTAATGTCCAAAATGGGCATCTCAACATATCAGTCTTATTGCGGCGGGCAGATTTTCGAGGCAATCGGCCTGAACGCTGATTTTGTGTCGCAATATTTCACTGGTACGGCAACCCAGATCGAAGGTATTGGCTTACATGAGGTGGCAGAGGAAGCGATGCGCATTCATCAAGCCGCTTTCGGCAACGATCCGGTGCTGTCCACTGCGCTGGAAGCGGGGGGTGAATATGCCTATCGTGTGCGGGGTGAAGAGCATATGTGGACGCCGGATGTCATCGCCAAGCTGCAACATGCCACGCGTTCCAACAATGGGCAAGCGTACAAAGAATATGCGAAGCTGATTAACGACCAGACTCAGCACATGAAGACATTGCGCGGCTTGTTCGAAATCAAGCCAGCTGGCGCGCCCGTGCCGCTGGCAGAGGTCGAGTCGGCAAAAGAGATCGTCAAACGTTTTGCTACGGGAGCAATGTCGCTTGGATCTATTTCCACAGAGGCGCACACCGCTTTGGCCATCGCGATGAACCGTATCGGGGGGAAATCCAACACGGGCGAAGGTGGCGAAGACCCGATGCGTTTCAAGCCAATTAAAGGCGGCGAGAAATTATCTGAAATTATAGGCAAGGGACGCATTGAAGCCGATCTGGTTTTATTGCCGGGTGACTCATTGCGCTCCAAAATAAAACAAGTGGCTTCCGGTCGCTTTGGTGTGACAGCGGAATATTTGACTAGCGCCGATCAAATTCAAATCAAGATGGCGCAGGGCGCAAAGCCGGGTGAAGGCGGTCAATTGCCCGGCCACAAGGTGTCAGAGTACATCGCTAAACTGCGTTTCGCCATTCCTGGTGTGGGGTTGATTTCACCGCCGCCACATCACGATATTTATTCCATCGAAGACCTGGCGCAGCTCATTCATGATCTGAAGAACGCTAATCCGCACGCCTCCATTTCGGTCAAGCTGGTATCCGAAGTGGGCGTTGGTACGGTGGCGGCCGGTGTAGCCAAGGCCAAGGCGGATCATATAACTATTTCTGGCCATGATGGTGGCACGGGTGCCTCGCCATTGTCTTCCATTAAGCATGCCGGCACTCCATGGGAACTCGGGCTGGCAGAAGCTCAACAAACGCTGGTGTTGAACCGGTTGCGTGGGCGTATTGTTTTGCAGGTGGATGGTCAGCTGAAGACCGGGCGCGATGTGTTAATCGGCGCGTTACTTGGCGCGGATGAGTTCGGTTTTGCCACAGCACCACTGGTAGTGGAGGGCTGCATCATGATGCGTAAATGCCATCTCAACACCTGCCCGGTGGGCGTGGCTACGCAAGACCCCGAACTACGCAAGAAATTCACCGGTCAGCCTGAGCACGTGGTGAATTATTTTTTCTTTGTGGCCGAAGAAGTGCGCGAATTCATGGCGCAGATCGGTATTCGCAAGTTCGATGATCTGATCGGTCGTAGCGACTTGCTTGATGCAAAGCATGTCATTACACATTGGAAAGCCAAGGGTTTGGACTTCTCCAAAATTTTCCATCAGCCTGATGTACCCGTCAGCGTGGCGCGCCGCCATGCCGAGGAACAGGATCATGGGTTGGCTCAGGCGTTGGATCATCGGCTGATTGCCAAAGCCATGCCTGCGTTGGAAAGCAAGTTACCGGTAATAATAGAAGGCCGCATTCGCAATGTTAACCGCACCGTCGGTGCAATGCTGTCGCATGAAGTGGCAAAGCGCTATGGCCAATCGGGATTGCCGAACGATACCATTACAGTGAAATTACAAGGCACGGCAGGACAAAGCTTCGGCGCTTTTCTCGCGCACGGCATTACCTTGGAGTTATCTGGAGAGGGCAATGACTATGTCGGCAAAGGATTGTGTGGCGGGCGCATCGTGGTGCTACCGCCCAAGGAATGCAACATAGTGGCCGAGGAAAATATTATCGTTGGCAATACCGTGTTGTACGGTGCAACCAGTGGTGAATGTTATTTCCGAGGGGTGGCTGGCGAGCGTTTCGCGGTGCGCAATTCCGGCGCTATTGCGGTAGTGGAAGGATTGGGCGACCACGGTTGCGAATACATGACCGGCGGTATAGTGGCTGTGCTGGGCCAGACCGGGCGTAATTTTGCTGCAGGTATGTCCGGCGGCATTGCTTATGTACTGGATGAGGATGGCGGTTTCGAACATCGTTGCAATCTGTCGATGGTGCAACTGGAGCCGGTACCCGATGAGGCTGCTGCGAGCGAACTGGGTGAAGTCGAGACGCATGGCCGGGTCCATTTTAACCACCTCGGCAAGGCTGATGAACAGGTTTTGCGCGACATAGTGAGTGCGCACCTACGCTACACCGGCAGTGTCCGCGCTCAGGATATTCTAAATAATTGGGCGCGCTACTTGCCGAAATTTGTCAAGGTCATGCCGACTGAATACCGCCGCGTCTTGCAGGAAATTGCGGCGGAACAAACCAAGCAATTGGAGGCTGTATAAATGGGTAAGATTACCGGGTTTATGGAATTCCGCCGCTTAAGCGAGCAGAGCTTGCCGGTCGTGGAACGCCTGAAAAACTATCAGGAATTCATACCGCGTCTGACCGACCAGCAGACTGCTATGCAGGGTTCGCGCTGCATGGACTGTGGCATTCCATTTTGTACTACAGGTTGTCCGGTTAATAACATCATCCCGGACTGGAATGATTTGGTTTATCGCGGCAACTGGAAGCAGGCACTGGATGTGCTGCACTCTACCAACAACTTTCCAGAGTTCACCGGACGTATTTGTCCTGCACCGTGTGAGTCGGCCTGCACATTGACTATTAATGACGATGCGGTAGGCATCAAATCAATCGAGCATGCCATCATCGACAAAGGCTGGGAAGAGGGTTGGGTGCTGCCGCAACCAGCTCAGACCAAGTCCGGCAAGAAGATTGCCGTGGTCGGCTCTGGCCCGGCTGGTTTGGCGTGTGCCCAACAATTAGCACGTGTCGGACATGACGTGGTGGTATTCGAAAAAAATGATCGAATTGGTGGCCTTTTGCGGTATGGCATTCCCGACTTCAAACTTGAAAAAATGCACATCGACCGTCGCATTGAACAGATGCGCGTCGAGGGTGTGGAATTCCGCGTCAATCAGCATATCGGTGTGCAGGTGTCGGCACAAAAACTGAAAGACGAGTTCGACGCCGTGGTATTAACGGGTGGGGCTGAGCAGCCTCGCGATTTGCCAGTGCCAGGACGCGAGTTGCAAGGAGTACACTTCGCGATGGAATTTCTGCCGCAGCAAAACAGGATAGTGGCGGGAGACGTGGTACCAGATCAGATTAATGCGACTGGCAAACACGTGGTGGTGATCGGCGGTGGCGACACGGGTTCCGACTGTGTAGGCACGTCCAACCGCCAAGGCGCGGCTTCGGTGACTCAGTTTGAGGTCATGCCGCGCCCACCCGAGCAGGAAAACAAACCGCTGATCTGGCCATACTGGCCAATGAAGCTACGCACGTCCAGCTCTCATGAGGAAGGCTGTCAACGTGATTGGGCTGTGGCGACCAAGGAATTAACCGGCAAAAATGGCAAGGTCGAAAAATTGCATGCCGTGCGCGTCGAATGGAAAGACGGAAAAATGCAAGAAGTGCCGGGCAGCGAAATTGAGATGAAGGCCGATCTCGTGTTTTTGGCAATGGGCTTCGTCAGCCCTACGCAGCAAATCCTGGAAGCGTTCGGCGTTGAAAAGGATGGCCGCGGCAATGCCAAGGCTGTCACTGAAGGAGCGGGCTATTATCAGACATCGGTAACTAAAGTGTTCGCTGCTGGCGATATGCGGCGCGGCCAGTCACTAGTAGTGTGGGCAATACGCGAAGGCCGCCAAGCGGCGCGTGCGGTGGATGAGTATTTGATGGGCAGTTCCAGTTTACCGCTCTAAATTGAGCAGCCCATATCAGGCGCTGAATGACGGGTTGCAATCAGCAGGCTGCGCTTATCTTACATAATAGCAGCCACTCCGACCCCTGCCCGGTACTTGCGGGATTGTTGGGCTATGGAACATATGGATTGCCTTCACTGCACTTATGCTTGGCACCCAATAACCCATCCTCATTTGGGGCAGATGATGCAGCAACAAAATAACGCAGGCATCTCTTCACTTCAAGATATTGATGCTTGAAGACGATATTATCTTCCCTGTTTTTGCGTTTATCTGCTTCACAAATGATGCAGACCCATCGCATGACGTGGTTACCAATCTAGTCTCTCTGGTAAGGGGAGATTGAGAGGTCAGAGGTAAAGCTGTTTAAATTTAGTCAATATAAATTAAAAGAGAACAACATGAATTTCAAGTTAAAAAACGATACCTTCCTGCGTGCCTTACTGCGTCAACCGACTGCTTATACTCCCGTGTGGATGATGCGCCAGGCTGGACGATATCTGCCGGAATACTGTGCTACGCGCAAGCGCGCCGGCAGTTTTCTGGATTTATGTAAAAGTCCGGACATGGCTACGGAAGTTACATTGCAACCGCTGGAGCGATTCCCTCTGGATGCTGCGATTCTATTTTCCGACATTCTCACCATACCGGATGCGATGGGTCTTGGATTGTACTTCTCCGAAGGAGAGGGGCCCAAGTTTGAGCGACCCTTGCGCGACGAGGCTGCTATCAAAGCTTTAAGGGTGCCAGACATAAACAAAGATCTGCGTTACGTCACCGATGCCGTGTCGCAAATTCGCAAGGCGCTGAATGGTAGCGTGCCATTAATCGGTTTTTCTGGCAGCCCGTGGACGTTATCTTGTTACATGGTGGAAGGCGGTGGCAGCGACGATTATGCACGCGTAAAAACGTTGATGTACAAAGAACCCAAGCTGATGCACCACATTCTGGAAGTCACTGCGCAAGCGGTAACGCAGTATCTCAATGCCCAGATTGAAGCAGGGGCGCAGACCGTAATGATTTTTGATTCCTGGGGTGGCGTGCTTTCGCATGCTGCTTACTACGAATTTTCACTGCCTTACTTGCAGCAAATTGTGCAGGGGCTGAAGCGCGAATATGACGGCGTGAAGATTCCAGTGATTGTATTTACCAAGGGTGGTGGTTTGTGGCTGGATAGCATCGCCGATATTGGCTGCGATGCGGTAGGCTTGGACTGGGCCATGGATATTGGCATAGCGCGACAAAAAGTGGGCCATAAGGTTGCACTGCAAGGTAACTTGGATCCAGCCGTGCTGTTTGCCACGCCGGAAGTTATCCGTGCCGAGACGGAACGCGTGCTGGCTAGTTATGGCTATGGTAGCGGTCATGTATTTAATCTGGGGCATGGCATTTCTCAATTCACTAACCCTGACAATGCTGCGGTGTTGGTGCAGGCAGTCCATGAATTAAGTCGTAAATATCACTAAAAATGCTTGACATTATGTCTGGTTATACACAAATCGCGCCTCTATCCATTATGAGAATAATTTTTATTATAATATTAGAGCGTTAAATTTAAATTATTGTTTTTACTAAGTATAAATTATGCCTATGAAATGAGCGGCTGGACAAAACTGTATATGGCATTGGTAGTTAGCCTAGTTATATTGGAATTGTCCACATTGTTATCCACAGCTTATGTGGACAATAAAAAATACTCAATTAAGTCAGTCAGCTTAGCTCAGTATTATAGAATTTGGTGGAGCAAACTTTTTTAAATGGCAATTGTTCGCGTCGCGTTAGATGTGCCATTGTCAACACTATTTGACTATTCGTTAGACAGTAGTATTGCGATCGTCCCGGGAACTCGTGTATTGGTTCCATTTGGACGCAAAAAAATGGCAGGCGTAGTGATGGAATGTGGAATGGATTCTGTCCTTTCTGCGGAACGTATCAAGTCCGTTTTGCAGGTGCTAGGTGATGTTCCACCCCTGTCCGATGAACTGCTTGTTTTGCTGCGCTTCTGCAGCGACTATTACCACTATCCCCTTGGTGTTACTGTGCTGTCCGCCTTGCCGGTACGTTTGCGTGCCAGCCAGCTTGTCACGCTCAAGGAAGCGATGCAATACAGACTAAGCGTTAGCGGCCGTGCGCTCGACTTGAGTTTGCTGTCTAAACGCAAGGTAGTACAGCACCGCATCCTCGCAGCCTTGAAGTTGGATTCATTAAGTGCCGCGCAAGTGCGCGCGTTATCACCAAGCGGAGCATCTGCACTTAAAGCATTGTCACAAGCGGGATGGGTGGAGACGTGTGCAGTGCCTGCGGCAACCATCACATTTACATACAACAATACTAATTCGTTGAACATGGAGCAACAGCAAGCAGTGGACGCAATTACTAAAGCATCATGCTTTGGCTGCTTTCTGCTGCACGGCATTACCGGTAGCGGTAAGACCGAGATTTATGTGCATCTGATGAACCGGATATTGCAGCAGGGAGGGCAAGTGTTACTACTGGTGCCGGAAATCAATCTTACGCCCCAGCTGGAAAATTATTTTCGCAGCCGCTTGCCGGATGTTGAGCTGGTCAGTCTGCACAGTGGCTTAAGCGATGGTGAACGTATGCAGAACTGGCTGCATGCGCAGTCCGGCCGGGCGCGGATCATACTGGGTACGCGCCTGGCAGTGTTCACGCCGCTGCCACAACTGGCACTGTTGATTGTGGATGAGGAACATGACGCTTCGTTCAAGCAGCAGGATGGCTTACGTTACTCGGCACGAGATGTGGCAATCTTTCGCGCTAGCCAGCGTGGCGTACCGATTGTATTAGGATCCGCTACCCCTTCACTGGAAAGCTATTACAACGCTCAGAGCGGACGCTACCAAATGTTGCGCCTGACCCAGCGTGCGGCGGCACGGGCGCGGTTGCCGACAGTGAGCTGCATTAACACCAGCAATATAGTTATGCAGCACGGTCTCAGTGAGCCGCTTCTTAAGGCCCTGGCCGAGCGGCTACAGCGCGGTGAACAGAGCCTGATATTCATTAATCGGCGCGGTTATGCACCCGTGTTGATGTGCGGCGCTTGCGGCTGGCTGTCCGGCTGTTCAAATTGCGCGGGCAAGTTGGTGCTGCATCTTAAAGATCGCCGCCTGCGATGCCACCATTGCGGCCATCAGGAGCGTGTGCCGCATGCCTGTCCGTCGTGCGGCAACACCGACCTGCAACCGGTTGGCATCGGCACGCAAAGGGTGGAGAGCGCGTTGCAGGAATATTTCCCCAAGGCGCGCATCCTGCGCGTGGATCGTGACAGCACGCGCAATAAAGGAACGTGGCAAGCCATGCGTCAGCAGATTCAGGAAGACGCGGTGGACATTCTGGTTGGTACGCAAATGCTGGCGAAGGGACATGACTTCCCTAACTTGACGCTGGTGGGTGTACTTAACCCGGACGGCGCGTTATACAGTAGTGATTTTCGAGCATCGGAAAAGTTATTTGCCCAACTCGTCCAAGTAGCAGGACGCGCGGGCCGTGCCGACAAGCTGGGCGAAGTGCTGATCCAGACCGCATTTCCTGATCATCCATTATTCCGTGCATTGCGTGAACATGATTACGATACGTGGGCAAAAATCCTGCTGGCGGAACGCCAATCCGCCGGTTTCCCGCCATTCATGTATCAAGTGTTGCTGCGTGCTGAAGCTAAGCATGAGGCCCACATGTATACTTTCCTGCAACGAGCGCGCGAGGCTGCAGTTGAACTCGCCATGCCAGTTGAGATTTACGGTGTAGTTCCTGCTGCCATGCCGCGTCGCGCTAACCATTTTTTAGCGCACTTGCTGGTGCAAAGCGAAGCACGAAAACCTTTGCAGAAATTCCTGCGCGAGTGGCGTCCCTTGCTGGATGCGCTACCCGCACAAAAACTGCGCTGGTCGCTGGACATTGACCCAATGGATTTCTAGATCGTCTAGCGCAATTGTGAAATAAGGCATTTCAAGGGAATATTTTATATGCTTTCAGATTTGATAAATTTACTACGTAACATAGTCGGTACCGACCACGTGCTGAGCGGTGAAACCGCAACGCCTTATTGTACCGACTGGCGCGGCCGCTTCAGCGGCAAGGCGTTGGCTGTGGTGCTGCCTGGCGATACGCAACAAGTTGCTGCAGTGGTCACGCTGTGTGCTGAACACAGCATCGCCATTGTCCCGCAAGGCGGCAACACCAGTCTAAGCGGGGGGTCAGTACCATTGCCGCAAGGCCAACAGATCGTGCTTAACTTATCGCGCATGAACAAAATTCATGCGCTGGATGCTACCAACTATACATTAACCGTGGAGGCAGGCTGCACCTTGGCTGCGGTACGAGAGGCGGCAGAGCTGGCTAACCGCCTATTCCCGCTAGGCCTCACCGCCATCGCGGCGCAATGCGAAATCGGCGGCAACATTTCCACCAATGCCGGCGGCATCGGCGTGCTGCGCTATGGCAACATGCGCGACCTCGTACTTGGACTGGAAGTGGTCTTGCCCGATGGCCGCATCTGGGATGGATTACGCAGTTTGCGCAAGGACAACACCGGCTATGACTTGAAGCATTTATTCATCGGCGCAGAGGGTACGCTGGGCATTATCACTGCCGCCGTGCTGAAGCTGTTTCCGCGTCCTCAATCGGTGGTAACCGCGTGTGTGGCAGTGCGCGATCCGGCGGTGGCGGTAAAGTTGCTCGCACATTTGCGTGCTAATTGCGGAGACAAAATAAGTGCTTTCGAGATCATTTCGAGGTCCTGTTTGGATCTCGTTTTAGGGCATATCCCCGATACGGTTGAGCCATTTGTCACGCGCCATGAATGGATCGTGCTGATCGAGCTGTCGGATGTGCTGCAAGCCCCCCTGGACGCACCTTTGCTCAATGCGTTGCAAGCGTTCGGTGCTGGCATCCTCGAGTTCGCCGTCGATTCAAAAAACAGCGCCGTAAGCTGGTGGAATTTGCGCAAAAATATTAGCGAAGCGCAGAAACGCGAGGGCATTAGTATCAAACATGACGTCGCCGTGCCGATCAGCCACGTGGCAGAATTCATCGCTCAGGCAAATGCCGCCCTGCATGCCGTATTCAGTGGTCTGCGCATCGTTGCCTTCGGCCATATCGGCGATGGCAACATTCACTACAACATCTCAATGCTGGATTCAGCTCAAAACCCGGCCTTCATCGAGCAAAGCCAACAGGTCAACAGCCTCGTGTACGATATCGTGCATGGACTAAACGGCAGCATCAGCGCTGAGCATGGGTTGGGGCAACTCAAGCGTAACGAGATACGTCATTACAAAAGTGCACTGGAATTGGAGCTGATGCGCAGCATCAAGCACTCATTCGACCCAAATAATTTAATGAATCCGGGGAAGGTAATGTAGTGAATGCTTTTTGAGATGTGCTACAAGTGGTCGCGGCTATATGCGCATTGAGAATCAGAAATTTAGCTTATTACTCACAATAAAATCAAGTTGTCTCGATGTATCAGCTCTGGCTCATCAACATAACCCAAGAGGAATTCGATTTCGTTACTAGGATGGCCGGCGATGCGACGCGTTTCTGTAGCATTGTAGTTGATCAGGCCGCGCGCGATATCTTGCCCATTTGTATCCAAAATGGCGACCACTGTGCCGCGCTCGAATTCCCCGCTCACATTGGTGATGCCAACCGGTAGCAGGCTCTTGCCTTCGTTACGCAGCGCATGGACTGCGCCAGTATCCAGCGTCACTTTGCCGCTGATTTGCAGATGATCCGCCAACCATTGTTTGCGAGCATTCAGAGGTAAAGTCTGCGCTTCCAGTAGAGTGCCGATACTGTCGCCACGCATCAGGCGTGGCAACACGTCTATTTCATGGCCAGACGCGATCACAGTGTGCGCACCGCTCCGTGCAGCACGTTTTGCGGCGAGCACCTTGGTGAGCATGCCACCGCTCCCGATGTGGCTTCCTGCACCACCTGCCATGGCTTCAAGCTTTTCATCGCCAGCTTGTGCCAAACTGACTAATGTAGCATTTGGATCTTTGCGTGGATCGGCAGTGTAAAGGCCGATCTGGTCAGTAAGGATAATGAGCGCATCAGCTTCAATCAGGTTGGCAACCAATGCACCTAAAGTGTCGTTGTCGCCAAACTTGATTTCATCGGTAACCACAGTGTCATTCTCATTGATGACAGGAATAACGCCAAGGGTCAGCAGAGTGCACAGGGTAGAGCGGGCGTTGAGATAGCGTTCACGATCGGCAAGGTCGGCATGGGTGAGCAATATTTGCGCTGTATGCAGGCCGTGTGCGCTAAAGCAGCTTTCATACACCTGTATCAAGCCCATCTGACCGACTGCAGCAGCTGCCTGCAATTCATGCACGGCGCTGGGGCGTTGTTTCCACCCTAGTCGCTGCATGCCTTCGGCAATCGCGCCAGAGGAGACCAAGACGACTTTGTGCCCACCTTCACGTAGCGTAGCAATTTGCTGCGCCCAGTTTCGGATTGCAGGGATGTCTAGTCCTTCACCTTGGTTGGTAACCAGGCTGCTTCCAACTTTGACGACGATGCGTTTGCACTGGGCCAGAATGGTTTTCATGATGCATTAAAGTATTTGGGTATCGGTTTTTTTGGCACTCTCGGCATTTGCCAACTCTTCCTGCTTAGCAACCTGCTCCACATGCTCCATGATGGCATAGCACAGCTCTTTACAGCCATCACCATTAATCGCGGAGATAGCAAAATAACGTGTGTAGTCGTGGAATTCTTTCAGAAAAGCGGCGATCTTTTCATCTTTATCTGGTAGCAGATCAAGCTTGTTTAGTACTAGCCAGCGCGGCTTGTTATACAGCGCTTCATCATATTTTTTTAGTTCATTCAGAATTGAATTGGCTTCATGCACCGGATCGACTCCCTCGTACATCGGGGCAATGTCGACCAAGTGCAACAGCAAACGAGTACGCATCAAATGGCGTAAAAACTGGTGTCCCAGCCCCGCACCTTCGGCAGCGCCTTCAATCAGGCCGGGAATGTCGGCGATGACGAAGCTCTTTTCGGCCGATACCCGCACCACGCCCAAGTTCGGGTGTAGCGTGGTGAATGGATAATTGGCCACCTTGGGGCGGGCAGCGGAAACCGCGCGAATGAAGGTGGATTTGCCTGCATTGGGCATGCCCAGCAAACCCACGTCGGCGAGTACTTTCAGCTCTAATTGCAGTTCGCGCCGTTCACCTTCAACGCCCGGGGTGCATTGACGCGGGGCGCGGTTGGTGCTGGATTTAAAGTGCAGATTGCCTAAGCCGCCTTTGCCACCTTGGGCGAGCAACATTTTTTGCCCATCATGATCCAGGTCGGCAATCAATTCACCGGTATTAATATCAGTGATGACAGTGCCGACCGGCATGCGCAGTACAATATCCTCCGCGCCTTTACCATAGCAATCTGCGCCACGCCCGGCTTCACCATTGCGCGCGCGGTGATGGCGCGCAAAACGGTAATCCACCAAGGTGTTGATGTTGCGATCTGCGAGCGCATACACGCTGCCACCCCAACCGCCATCCCCGCCATCGGGGCCGCCCTTGTCGATATATTTTTCTCGCCGAAAGCTGGCCGCGCCGTTGCCGCCATCACCTGCGATGACTTCAATTTTTGATTCGTCGATAAATTTCATGATGTCTGTTATCCCAAATAAAAAAGCCCTACCTCGCGATAGGGCTCATTGTACTTGGCTAGGAGTACTTAAACTGGAACCACGAAGATAGTCTTGCGTCTTTGTGCACCTTTGACGGCGAACAATACCTTGCCAGCAATCTTTGCAAACAAGGTGTGATCCTTGCCCATGCCAACATTGTCACCAGCGTGGAACCGCGTACCGCGCTGACGTACGATAATGCTGCCAGCGCTAATTAATTCGCCGCCATAGGTTTTCACGCCGAGGCGTTTTGAGTGTGAATCGCGACCGTTACTGGTACTGCCGCCACCTTTTTTTGATGCCATGTTTTTTCTCCTTCAATATTACGCCGAAATGCCGTCAATGCGGATCTCAGTGAAGTTTTGACGATGACCTTGATGTTTTTGGTAATGCTTGCGTCGACGCATCTTGAAGATTCTGATCTTCTCGCCACGACCATTCGACACTATGGTTGCCGTGACAGTAGCGCCAGCCAATAGAGGTTGGCCAACAGATACTTTATCGCCACTGCCGACCATAAGCACCTTGTCCAGCACGATAGCGCTGCCGACTTCACCAGCAACGGTTTCAATTTTCAGGGTTTCGCCTGCGACAACACGATATTGCTTACCACCAGTCTTGATTACTGCGTACATAACAACCTCGCTTGAATGCGGTTTTACAGAGTCGCGCATTATACACAAACGGCACCAGCCGTCAAAATGGTTTTTAATGAATTGCGTTTATCCGCCGCCAATAAGATCGCGGGGTTAACAAATTTGGGAAGGGCGGCAGATTTATATTTTTGGCAGCCTGCTTTTCTGTGTACTGAATTCTGCACAACAGCCGGCTAATCCACATCCAGGTCAGCAAACAATTTAGTGGACAAATACCGCTCACCAAATGACGGAATCATCACCACGATCATCTTGCCAACATTTAACGGACGCTTGGCAATTTCAAGGGCAGCCCAAACTGCCGCGCCGGAGGAAATACCGACCAGCAGGCCTTCCTCCTTTGCCAGGCGCCGGGCCATATGGAGTGCATCTTCATCTTTAACACGTACTGCCTCGTGGAATATATTTTTGTTGAGTATTTCAGGTATAAAACCTGGCCCTATACCTTGAATAGCGTGCGGACCACGCTCGCCACCGGAAAGTACGGGCGAGGCATCTGGTTCCACGGCAATTATTTGCACGCCCGAATAAATTTCTCTCAATGCTTCACCTACACCAGTGATAGTACCCCCAGTCCCCACACCCGCAACAAATATATCTATCATACCGTCGGTGTCGCGCATGATTTCTTCGGCGGTAGTGGTACGATGGATGGCAGGATTAGCACGATTAGAGAATTGCTGTAATACGAGGTAACGCGGATCGGCTAAAGCCATGTCCTTCGCCCTCTTCATTGCCCCGGGCATACCGTCCGTGCTTGGAGTTAGAATAAGTTCTGCGCCATAAGCCTTCATCAACAGGCGGCGCTCGCGACTCATGTTTTCCGGCATAATGAAAGCGCACTTATAACCACGAGCTGCACAAACCATAGCAAGGCCAATGCCGGTATTGCCAGACGTTGGCTCCAAGATAATTGTATCTGGTTTTATTTTGCCTTCTTTTTCAGCAGCTTCGATCATTGATGCGGCGATACGATCCTTAACGCTGAGCGCAGGACTGAAGAATTCCAACTTGGCAAGGATAGTGGCATCTATGCCTTGGCTCACGCGGTTTAATTGCACCAATGGTGTATTGCCTATCAGTTCCAGAACATTTTTTGCAATCTTCATCTATGCTTCCTCTCTTCAATTCACATTCATATTGCAGCATACAGTGCCGGACCAGTCCGTCTACTGCGTAGGCCAAATAATACCTTATGAGAGGTTTTCCAGTCCAAGCATTTTCGGGCCTGATGGACACAGCACTCGATTAAGCAATTGTTGAGTGTAAATGATGTCGCGTGCGACTTGACGTGGCACGGTTAGCAAGGAAGGTTCTTGAGCCGTTATTTCTTCGCGCGAGGCTGGATGAGGTCAGTCTGGCAATTGATGCGTCGCCTGATTCAGCCAGTTTTTTGGTCGAACGCAAATCACCATCCCGGACCAACGTTTCGTTCACAGCCGACAAACAAAACGTCTGTTTCTGGTTACCGAGGTTTTTCGCTGCGCACTTCTTTTTTTGAATTTCCAGCTTTCCTATCTTTGGACGGGTCGTTTCGTTCCGCAAGTTGTTTTTTGAGGTCGTTCAATTCTCCTTTCAGCTTAACGATGCTCGCTTTGCGTTGCGCGACGCGCTCATCCCAGCGGCTTGCGGCCATATCACGCTCCTTGATGGCAGTTTCGACCTCCGCTTGGGCGCGCACAACCGACTGCTCCTTTTCCTTGACCAACACTTCAATGGGCGGCACCTTGCCTGCGGTCCCCGACACCAAGCTGTGCGTGAGCCGAGTGGCGAGGTCATTTTGCAGTTTGAGCGCTTGCTCCAGTGTCTTGATATTCATGTTGTACGCTCCTTAAATTTTGACGTTGAAATTAGCGATCGGTAGCGGCGTAACCGTGCCGGTCTGGATGTAATCCCCGGTGGTGATGTTCCCCATCAGCACAATCTTGTTGCGGTTGGACAGCGACATCGCGTTGACGTTGGCGGCGGCCTTGACGTGATTCCCCATGGCGATCAGGTGCCCACCCCACAGTCGCACGGTGGCGCCCAGGTTGCTCGCCTCGGCGCTGAGGTGGTCGCATACATTATTGTTGAAGGTCGCCTTCTCGAAACGCAAATCGATGTTGTCGGTGTACTGAATACGCCTGAATTCCACTAACTGGCTGCGGCCCGGGCCGCGGAAGTGATTGCCGTCCACCTGCGCGCTGCCGAACATATAGGCGATCTCGCCCGACCCAGTCAAGTAATGCAAAGCCAGCGGCCCGATCAGCAGCAATGCGCGGTGTTCGTTCATTGGTTCGAGCATGGCCGGTTGGGTATAACCGACGCGGTTGCCACTTATCTGGCAGCCGGGTATCCAGCCGCCGATGCCGATGGCACTGACGGTCGTGACCTGGTTGCCATCGACAGAAATGCCGGTGTCAACCACCTCGCAGTCTTCGATGCGCAGATGTGCGCCGGTAGGCGTCCACACCTCTTCGGCGTAAACACCGATGCCGATCGATAATACCGAAGCATAGCCGCAGTTGAGCACCCGGTTTCCGAGCAATGCGGTATTGCCGCGCACGAATAGCGCCATCCCCAGCAGCAAACAGGATTGCAGCGTGTTACCGCTGACCTCCAGATTGGCTTCCTGCGTGGCGGTGATGCCGGTGCCTGCCTGATCGATGCGATTACCCGCTATATGGTTGCGTTCGCCCTCGCTGAGATGCACTGCGAAGAACACTTCGCGCAGGTCGTTGTTGTCGATGCGGCTGTCACTGCAATCATCCACCCGCACACCGTACCATCCGGCGCCACCGCCATCGATGTGATTACCGGCGATGGCCGGGCAGGCAATCCGTGAGACAATAATTCCCGATTGCGGACCCAGCAATTGATTGTCGCGTACCACAGCATGATCGGCGGCGCGGCCATTTTTTGCATCGGCTAGGCAATAAATGCCGGCGGGCACTGTCAGTTGCCCCTCTTGTGCAGTCGCCTCCATTAAATTGGCGGCGATCATTGCGTGATCACCGCTGACACGAATACCACCCCACGCAGCAGAAAGCAGGTCGATCTGATTGCCGCGCACCTCACATTGAGCAGCTTCAACATCTATTGCGTAGAGGCGGACATCCAGGTAATTGCGCATTTGTGCGACATCGGAGGGAAGCTTATCTTGCATGGTACCGGCACTGCGGCTGATGCGGTTACCCGATATGAGCGAACCCACGGCGTTATGGTGCAATAAGATACCGACCCAGAAATGGCGGATGCGGTTGCTCACGATGCGGCAAGCTTGGGTGTGATCGGTGTCTATCCGTATGCCGTATTGGCCGTTGGATCCATCGGCCTGGCCGAGGAACATACCGGTGATGCCTGCAATGGCATTGTCAGCGATGTGCAAACCGCCCTGATAATCGCTGCTCAGGATGCCGATGAGAAAATTGTTCAGACGATTTGCGACTAGCTCGACATCGGTCACGCCGCTCAAATTGATGCCGATGTAAGAGGGCGGCGTTTGCGTCCCGGGAACCACGACGGAGAGCGCGCAGTGTTCCACCCGCACCCGCGTGCAATTTTCCAGATACAGCAGCGCACCGATGTTGTTGTTGGTGGCGGCAGCCGTCACTTCGAAGCATATGCTTTCTACGACGATGTCACTGACCAGCGCGTTGGCGTCGCCGATCTGCAAGGTTCGGTCCAGCCCCGCTCCACGCACAATTACGCCGGGGCTCTCGCCGCGCAGGATGATGCGTGAGGAGAGTATCTGTATAGTCGCGCTGATGTCGTGCACGCCCGTTTTCAAGCACACGCAGCCGCCCTCGTCCGGCAGCGAGTCGATCGCGGCCTGGATATTTTCGCCTGGCGCGACATTGATAGTGCAGCACCCGCCGCATCCAGGCGGCCATTTCACGCGACAGTCGGTTTCGTCGTCGGGGAAGGTGACGATGGACAGCCGCGCATAATGGCGATGGATGCCGCGCGGCGGCGCCTGGGTGTAGGTTTCCACCGAGGTGTCGTTGGTGCGTGCCGCAGATACCCAATAGTCCCCGCAGTGGAATCCGCCGTCGGAGGGATCGAGACCGAATTGAACTTGAATTCCGTTTTCCAACACCACCCAAACGCCCGCAGCCGGCACCGGGATCAGTCCGGTGCTACCCGCCGAGTCGAGATTGACGATGACATTGTTGTTGGCATCGCGCACTGTGCCCTTCTGGTCCCAGCGCCGCACACGGGTGTGGCGGGAGTCCAGAGTGTCGAGGCCGCCGCCTGGAATGAGATTCGCCGGCAACGCGGGTGAGAAGCTGATGGTTTGCTTGGCGTCGTCGACGCTGATCTTGCGCATCACGCCGCGGCGCAGCGCAGGATCACCATTTTCACCGCTGAGCTCGCGCCGGTCGTCGAGTATCTCCACCCAGTCACCAATGTTGAAACGCAACACCGCATCACGGCCCAGGCTGGCCAATTTGAGTTCGGTGCTGGTCGCGGTCTGAGAGACAATTTCCACTACATTGCTCGCCACGCTGGCATTGTCGCGCGACCATTTGAACGTCGCCGCACCCACGGCGCCGCCGTCGTAAATCTCGACTCGATAGAGCTGGTTCTCCAGTCCTCGATAACCCCCACCGGGCGGCAGTTCGCATGGATCGAGATCGGGCGGAACGCCCTCCGCTTTGATCGACATGCGCCCGCCGGAGGGGAGCGTAAGCGTTTGCCATCCCGCTACCGTGGCGTCGGGTGCGGTGCAGTTGGCGCCACCGACATTGGCCAGCAAGCGGACCTGCCAGACGGTTTGCAGACGCGTGGTGGTGTCCACTCCCACGGCGCTTTCCACCAGGTTAGGTTGCTGAAGATGGGTGATCTCGCGCTGCCAAACTTCAAGATAGGCGAGGTGCGGTCCGCCGCCCGGCAAGGTTGGTGGCGCGGGGAAATACGGCTGCAGATTGTACGCCAGCGACGTTTTTCCTCTCAGCTCGGCGAGTACAGCATCGAACTCCACCGCACCGCCACCGTGATTTTCCGCCAGCAGCCCGTCCACATACATGCGGCCGCGGCCGATGCTGATATTTCCACCGGCGGCCTCGATCTTGAAGGCGTCCGGCGTCTGCGGCGAGACCACCGCCACGCCCGTGATTCCCGGCGTAACATGCACGCCGAGCGTATCCAGACTCTCGGCGCGCAAGCGTCTATCCAGCACCGCCACCCACTCATTCCAATCCGAGTCCAATTGCACGCGCCCCTGCTGCATCAAGACGCCGGACAGATCGATGCGAGGATCGAATCGAACTCGGCTGTAATCTCCACTCATGACTTTCTCCTTATTTTGGCGGCAATGCCGCCCTTAACTTCCGTAGATCAATCCCGCTTCCAGGCCAAAGCGCAGATATTCTTCCAGCCGCACGCGCAGATTGGTTTCACGTTGTGGCTGATACAAACCATGCAGTACGCCCATCTCGCTTTCGTCATGGGCGCCACGACGTATCTTGTCTGAGGTGCTTTGTAGCAACTGACAATAGCCGGGATCACCATAATGCAACGAAGTGAATTGCGGCCCTATCTGCTGGTCACTATTTTCCGGTTGGCAGTGATAGCGGGACGGTGTGCGCGAGCCGGGCGGTATATAGGAAAAACGCACGCAGCCTTGTTGGCGGCGTTCGGCCCAAAGCGGCGCTTTCCACTGGTCACTGCTGTTGGTTAGCGCAGCGACGAAGAGGCAATCGCTGGCCAGCGTCAATTGCCGGGTGTGAACCTTTCCGATCACGGTGCAACTCTCCAGCGTGAGCGCGCCGCCTTCTGCGAGTGCATCGGCGCCGGGGCCACGGAAGGCAATGAATTTTTGCGA
>JANMWF010000123.1:0-23849 GCA_031393845.1 Nitrosomonadales bacterium
GCAAATTACCAACGAACATATCCAAGCGCACTATGATAATGAGCACGTTGACGCTTTCGCCAGTGACTCGATTGAGGCGGACAGTACAGCCAAAAAAAAGTACAAGGGTAATGTCATCAATTAAGTGCGCGAGACCGGAGAGGAAGTGAAGTTCAAAGTAGTCAGTCCGCTGACTGTGTTGGTGGGGTGATGATTGCCGATTCAAAATATGAGTCGTATGCACGTCCTGCCAGCTAAGCTGAGCTGACCTCTCTCAGGGCAGAGGATTTGTTTTCGTCCGAAAAAAATTGGCTCAAATCGTGTGTGGCCAGCAGCGGGAGAAATTGGAGTTGTTCTGGGGTAGAATTGGCAGCAAAGCGAAGGCAGCTAGTCATTTCTACGAAGTTTGTTTTTAGATAACTCGAATTATCTCAAATGGATACTTTGTGATTCGCTGTTTTTATGAAAAATTAAGGTTGGTAGGGTGTGCAATATTCCGTTGATGCATCGAGCGTAATCCCAAATGGCCATGATTGAAAAATTTCGCCCATAGGGTCATGGTATTTAATACTTGTAAGGGTAAGGAAATCAGTGTTCATGGATCTACCAATGTATAGTTTTGTTTCGCTGTTTATTGGATTATTAGTTGGCGCAGGTGTTGTTTGGTTGATTCTGCTTGCTCGTATTTCTGCTGCTGAATTGCGGGTAAAAAGTGAAAGTCAGGTTGAAATTGCCACGCTCAATGAGCGTCTGAACGCCTCACAGGCGGAACGTGCGGATCGTGTCCCTAAACTTGTGGCTAATCTTGAAGCGGCAAATCAAGAGATCAGCACACTTAAGCAATCCATCGCGGATATTCGTGAAAAGGTGGGAAGGGTTAACTCGACCATTGAGTCACAAGCTGAACATATTGCGCGACTTCAACAGGAACGCGTCACTTTGATAGAGCGAAGCGATTTACTCACTCGAGATATCAATCTTTTGAGTATGCAGGTATCCGAGCTCACTATGAGCCTGGAAGCTGAGCGCAAGCAGTCACAAGAGAAATTGCAATTGTTGATTGATGCTCGTGAGCAGCTTTCGAATCAGTTCAAGTCTTTGGCCGGAGAAATTCTGGAAGATAAAAGTAAGCGTTTTACTGAACAGAATCAAACGAACATCGGCGCGCTACTTGGGCCATTGAAGACTCAAATTCATGAATTCAAAGCCAAGGTTGAAGATATTCACCTTAAGGATACTGAGCAACAAGCAACGCTAAAGGCCGAGCTAAATCAGTTGAAAGATTTAAACCGACAGATTACTGAGGAGGCTCATGGTCTGGCAACAGCACTTAAAGGCCAATCCAAGATGCAAGGGAATTGGGGGGAAATGGTATTGGAAAATATCCTGGATCGTTCAGGATTGAGATCCGGTAAAGAGTATCGTCGCGAAGTCAGCTTTAACACCGAGACGGGCAGGAGCCGCCCAGACGTAATAATCTATCTTCCGCAAGAGAAGCATCTAGTCATCGATTCCAAGGTATCCCTCAATGCCTATACCCGGTATGTTAATGCAGAGGGAGAAATTGAGCGGCAATTGGCGCTGAAAGAGCACGTTGCAGCTATATCCAGCCGAATTAAGGAGCTGTCAGATCGCAATTATTTCGAGTTGCCTGGCCTAAATTCTCCTGAGATGGTCTTTATGTTCATTCCCATTGAATCCGCTTTTGTGGAAGCGCTGCGCGCAGATGAAACGTTATTCCAAAAGGCTATTGAACAGAATGTGCTGGTTGCGACGCCGACTACTTTGCTTACCAGCCTCAATATCGTGCGCCAACTCTGGAGATTTGAAGAACAAAACGCTCATACCGCGGAACTTGCGGATCGTGCCGCCAAGGTATACAAAAAACTTAATACCTTCTTGGGCTCCATGGAAGGAGTCGGCAAGCAACTCGACAAGGCCAAGGATTCATTTAATACTGCAATGAGTCAACTCTATTCCGGGAAAGATAATCTGATCAAACAGGCAAACGACTTCAAAAAACTTGGCGTCGCAGTGAAAGAAACTTTCCCTGAGAATCTGCTGGCCAAGGCAGAGCTCGAATTAGAGCACCTGCCTGAATTACCCGCACACGAAAATGTACCATTGGAATAAGCATGATTGATAACCAAGTCAAAAGTGACATAGATCGACTCTGGCTGGATTTTGTTACGGGAGGAATTTCCAACTCGCTCATAATAATCGAACAGATATCTTTTCTGATTTTCACCCGTCTGCTGGATTTGGAAGAAGTACAACATGAGAGAAATGCCTTGTGCCTCGGCGAATCTCCGCATCATTTTTTTCGGGTTGACCAGCAAACACTGCGCTGGAAAAACTGGAGCCGGATGAGTGATGGCGAGGCCATGCTTAAGTTTGTGCGCGACGAGGTTTTCCCCCATCTGCGCATTCTCGGTGGTAAAAAATTCGCATTTTGCGAATACATGAAAAACGTCTCGCTTCAAATCTCAAAGGCCAGTCTGTTGGTCTTGGTGGTGGAGCAGATCGAAAAGTTGCCGCTGGGTAATAGCGATACCCAAGGCGACTTATATGAGTATTTGCTGAGCAAGCTCACCACGGCAGGCATACATGGCCAGTTTCGCACGCCGCACCACATTATCAAGCTCATGGTGGAGCTTATAGACCCCAAGCCGTTTGAAACAATTGGTGATCCAGCTTGCGGCACGGCTGGTTTTCTGGTGGCAGTAATTGAATACCTGCGCAAAACTCACTCTGCACCGAAGCTCGTCGAAACACGGGAAGATAGCAGCAAAAACTACTCCGGCGAGTCGCTTGAACTTCATCAGGAGCACGTTCAGCACGGCATGTTCTATGGTTTTGATTTTGATGCCACTATGCTGCGTTTGGCTGCCATGAATCTGATGCTGCATGGGGTGGAAAATCCGGACCTTCACTACATGGATACGCTTTCTAAAGTATTCCCGGAAAAATTCCCGGCCATTGCCGATGGCGACAAAGGTGGACTGGATATCATCCTTTCCAACCCGCCGTTTAAGGGCACACTGGCAGAAGATGCGCATCCTTCTTTACTCAAAATTGTCCAAACTAGAAAATCCGAGTTGCTTTTCGTCGTCCTTATTCTGCGCATGCTCAAGAGTGGTGGCCGTTCCGCTACCATTGTGCCCGATGGGGCTCTGTTCGGCGCAAGTAGAGCCCATTTGGCCATTCGTGAGTATTTGCTGGATCATAACCAGCTGGAGGGGGTAATCTCATTGCCATCCGGCGTATTCAGATCTTTCGCAGGACTTTCTACCGCTATTTTATTGTTCACCAAGGGTGGACGCACTCAGGATGTATTTTTTTACGACGCGCAAGCCGATGGACTCTCGCAGCAAGAAAAGTGTCAAGAAAATGCCGACAATGATCTGTCCGACGTGTTGACTCAATATCGTCGTTGGCGTAGTGGTGAGAGTGATTTTACTGATCGAACTGCAAAAGCTTTCAAGGTTTCCGCCGCGGACATTCGTGCTCATAATTTCGAGCTTTCAATAAACCGCTACAGGGAAACCAGGCATCAGGAAGTGAAGAGCGAGGAACCCAAGGTGATTCTGGCGCACATGCGAATGCTTGAGGCCGAGATTCAACGAGATATGGCTGAGTTGGAGGCTATGCTTCGATGAAGTTCGTTAGGCTGGGAGATATGGCACGAATCGTTTGTGGAGGGTCGCTTGACCGGTCAAACTCTGCCTGCTGGAACGGTACGATTCCTTGGGTTACGGCGAAGGATATTTGCGGCGCACGCATCAATGATTCGTTGGAAAGGGTTACAGAGTTTGGCCTGAATGAGTCAGCATCTAATTTACTGCCAGTCGGAAGCATACTGGTGCCAGCGAGCATGACTTTCGAAAATGTTGTTATTAACGATGTACCGGTTGCCATCAATAAAGATTTAAAGGCAATTCTTATCGAATCACCTGATATTGACAGGAATTACATTCAGCAATTCTTGCTCTCAAAGGCAAGTAATCTAGAGTTAAGCGGCAAAGAAAGGGTGAAAAATGGGGGGCATGCAACCGAAATTCTGGCTGATATTGATATACCGCTTCTGCCCCTGGAAGAGCAGCGGCGTATCACCTTAATCCTCGACAAAGCTGATGCTATCTGTAAAAAACGCCGTGCCACACTCAACCTGGCAGACAATTTTTTGCATTCGATTTTTTTGGATATGTTTGGCGAACCGGTGACGAATCCGAAAGAATGGAAAACTCCTCCAGTTGCTGTCCAGAAATGTTATTCGCAAATTCATAATAAAATGATTTCCATTAAGGAAAAGCTTGAAAACGAGCTGGCTCAATCAAATTTTCTTTTCAACAGTCTTGCCGCATCTGTCTTTACATCGTCTGAGGCAGCCTGAGCAATGAGGATAAATAAAATATGAGTGCACCGACCGCTATTGGTCAGACGGGCCTGACCAAAATTTATATTGAGAATTTTAAAGGGATCGGTTCCGAAATTCGGATTGACCTAAAACCAATTACCCTGCTTTTCGGTGCAAACAGCGTCGGCAAAAGCACCATCATGCAAGCGCTGCAGTATGTGCGTGAAGTGCTGGAGCGCAACAACGCCAACCCCGACCGCACTCTGCAGGGTGGAAATTTTGTCGATCTGGGGGGGTTTCGCAATCTCGTCCATCTGCGTGATACAACCCGCCATATTGCCATTCAGATCGAGCTGTCTTTAGGTGGCGAAGGGCTGCCCGATTTGGTGCCGGAAGCCTTTGACGATTGGCAAACAGATGATTCCAAGGTATGGGCTTTTTACAACCTGTTGCATGAAACACGGAATCGCGTTGAATCGGTAAGCGTGAAGTTGGTGATTGCCTGGAGTCATCTTCGCGATAAAGCTGTGGTGATCGGCTATCAAGTGGGTGCCAATGGCGAATGGCTGGCCGAAATTAATGCTACGGATGATGGTCGGGACGTCAGCATCAGCATTAACGAGATCAATCCCATATTTATGCGCCAGTTTACGCAGGAAGATCTGGACAAGAATCTGGAATATTATTTGCGATCGAATGCAAATTCGGTCGCATCCGGCGACTCCGTAGCACCCAACATTGAAACTCACTATACGATATGGCCGCACATTATCGAGACGGTAACTGATGCGGGCATGGAAAAAACCGGCGAGGGGTTGCGCGAGTGGCTTTCTGGTTTTGATAGCGCGTTGCCTCGATTGGGCGAACTGCTGCATATCCCGGCACCCGATGTAATCGGGGCGGAGAATGTTTATATCGCCCGAGAGTTCACCGCCTTTATTTCGTCTCTTATTGTCGGCCCCGGTTTGCTGGTGCGCGATGAATTGCGCAAAATGCGTTATGTCGGACCCATTCGCCATGTGCCCGCACGCGATTTCGATGCCAGCCTGACTAAGGACGAGGCAGGCTGGGCAGACGGTTTGGCTGGATGGGAAGCTTTGCTGACTGGACAGCAAAGCCTGATCGATGATGTCAGTCGCTGGATGGCGGACGAAGACAAGCTCAATACCGGTTATGCAATTGAGCGCCGCTGGGTGCGCGAAGTGCGCTCGGAGTGGCTGGATCTGATTGGCTCTGAAGAATTGAATCCGCAGCGAAAGTGGATGTTGAGTAAAGCGATCGAAGCCTTGCTGACCAAGCCTCGCATCGGTTTAATCGATACTAAATCGGGTCTGGAAATGCAGTCTCGAGATGTCGGAATAGGCATCTCGCAAGTGCTGCCAGTGGTGGTGGCTGCGCTGGAGCCTTCAGCAAGCCTGGTGACTATCGAGCAGCCGGAGCTTCATATTCACCCTTCGGTGCAGGTGGGTCTGGGTGACCTACTAATCTACAGTGTGCTCCGCCACGATATGAGTTTTTTGATTGAAACGCACAGCGAGCATCTGATTCTGCGTTTGCTGCGCCGGATTCGCGAAACATCGGAAGGTAATTTACCGTCTGGCTTCCCGTCTGTTTCTCCAGAAATGATCGGGGTTTATTATGTGGGTCGCGGAGAAAATGGGGTTCAGATTAAATCTTTGCCCGTAGATGAAGCAGGTGAATTTACGGAAAGCTGGCCTAAAGGATTTTTTGATGAACGAGCCGGAGAGCTGTTCTGATGATCAAAGAATTTGCATTAGATCCGGATGCAATCACTTCGTCATATCGCGAGTTCTGCTACTTCACAGAGAAGTTCGGCGTAAGCCAGGGTCGGGTTATTTCCGCATTTCCAAAGAAGTGGAGAAAGCTGGTTTGTGATTCGGCTTTGCGCGAGCATAAGGGTAAAATCGAGTTTTCTAAAATTGTGGAACGCCTGAATAAATTTGGAAATGATATCGTTTTTGATACGGGTCGACCGAGTGGCGAAGGCTCTCAGACGTGGATTGATCGGGCATTAGTAGAGCATGCACGCAAACCCTTTGCGGCGATTATCTCAGCTACTGCTATAGATCACCCAGATGTGCTGCTAAAAGATGAAATTGATGAAGAAAACCCGCGCTTCAAAGCCGCTCGACAGTGCGCTATTCCTCGAACAGCTCAAGCCCTGATAGGCTGTGCTGAATTTTTGATTCGGCACGCTAAAATAATTAAGCTGGTTGATCCACATTTTGATCCTACCAAGCCTCGCTACCAACGACCGCTAGAACAGATATGTTCTCTATTGCGCGGCAGCAAAGCCATTGTGGAAATACATCGTAGCGATGAGATCGCAAACGAGGAACTGATTCGACGTTTCCAGCAGAGCGTTTCCATGTTGCCTTCTGGTGTGAAGATGCAATTGCATATTTACGAGAAAGCACAAATGCACAACCGCTTTATCATTACCGAAAGTGGCGGACTGATTTATGGGGTGGGCCTTAGTGACAATGAGGACGGTGGTGGTGCGCCGGATGAAGAGGTCACCTTGATGGAAACAACAGTCAAAAATACTCGCTGGAATGACTACAGCAAAATTTTGCCTGTGGCTATATGGCCATGATAGAAATATTTATACAGGTGAGTTCAGTTGGAAAAAAATGAACATACGCAGCCTATTGACTAACACTATTCTCACCATCCAATGGTTTACTTTGCAATGACTGCATTATTGACTTTGAAATGACAAATCAAAAATTTATTGATCTTCCTCCCATGCTGAGCGCCCAAGGTACTGTGCGTCTTCCTGGTTCCAAAAGTATTTCCAACCGCATGCTGTTGCTCTCAGCGTTGTCTCATGGGGTTACTGAAATCCGTGATCTTTTGCATTCGGATGACACAGAGCACATGCTGAAAGGATTGCGCACTTTGGGCGTGTCAGTAGAAGCATTGGGAGGCCATGCTTATCGTGTGCAAGGGTGTGCTGGCGATTTTCCGGTTAAGGATGCCCAGCTGTTTCTCGGCAATGCGGGTACAGCTTTTCGCCCCTTGACAGCTGCACTGGCATTGGCGGGAGGGCATTATCAATTGTCTGGTGTGCCGCGTATGCATGAGCGCCCGATCGCTGATTTGGTGGATGTGTTGCGTGGGTTAGGTGCGGATATCCGATATCTGGGTACGGAAGGTTTTCCACCGCTCGAAATACATCCTGCTATGCTACTTGGCGGCAGCCGCATTGCGGTACGCGGTGATGTTTCCAGCCAGTTCCTTAGCGCATTATTGATGGCGCTGCCATTGATGCATAATGCAACCACGGTGGTGGTGAAAGGCGAGTTGATTTCCAAGCCTTATGTCGAAATCACGCTGGCAATGATGGCGCGTTTTGGTGTGCAGGTTGAGCGAGACGGCTGGAGTTCGTTTACGGTCCCTGCCGCTAGCCGCTATGTCGCGCCGGGTTTGATTCATGTCGAGGGAGACGCCTCATCAGCTTCGTACTTTTTAGCTGCGGGTGCCATCGGTGGCGGCCCAGTGCGAGTTGAGGGTGTAGGTTACGATAGTATTCAGGGCGATGTGCACTTTGCCGAAGCATTACAGCTGATGGGCGCGCGAATCGCAATGGGGCCAAACTGGATGGAAGTGCGTGCACCGGAAAATGGCAGAATGAAAGGCATCAACTTGGATTGCAATCACATCCCCGATGCGGCGATGACGCTGGCAGTGTGTGCATTGTTTGCCGACGGAGTAACTACACTGCGGAATATCGCCAGTTGGCGTGTAAAGGAAACCGATCGCATTGCAGCGATGGCCGCTGAATTGCGAAAACTTGGCGCAACGGTGGAAGAGGGAGCGGATTTCATTCGCATCATGCCTCCTGATTCCTCAATCTTGGCTTCTCAATGTTCAATCGATACTTACGATGACCATCGTATGGCAATGTGTTTCTCGCTTGCCGCATTTAGTCAGACGGGAGTGCGTATCAACGATCCTCAATGCGTAGCCAAAACCTTTCCGGATTACTTTGAAAGTTTTGCCAGCGTGATTAAGGCTGTGCCAGTCATTGCCATTGATGGCCCTTCTGCTTCCGGCAAGGGCACCGTGGCGCAATTGGTTGCAGCGCAGCTTGGATTTCATTATCTGGATAGCGGTGCTTTGTACCGCCTGTTGGCGCTAGCCGCACAACAGAATGGAGTAGCGTTGGATGCGGAAAATCAATTGGCTGATCTGGCGGCGCGTATGGAGATACGCTTTGAGGGAACGGATTCCTGGCTGGATGGTGAGCTGGTGAATGATGAATTGCGTTCCGAGCAATCAGCAATTGCGGCGTCCAGAGTGGCGACATTGCCAGCGGTGCGTACCGCATTATTGGGTAAACAACATGCTTTCCGTCGGGCACCGGGATTGGTTGCAGATGGTCGCGATATGGCGTCAGTGGTGTTTCCTGATGCGGCTTTGAAAATATTTCTGACTGCCAGTGCAGAGGTCCGCGCTGAACGACGTTATAAACAGTTGATGGGAAAAGGAATGGGTGCTAGTATTACAAACCTTTTAGCAAATATTCGCGCGCGCGATGAGAGGGATAGCCAGCGTAGTGTGGCTCCATTGCAACAGATGCCCGAAGCCGGTTTGCTCGACACTACTGGCTTGACTATCGAGCAGGCGGTGCAGGAAGTGCTAGCACGTTACCATTCCATGTATTAGGTCCTGCGCATGAGTTCGATATTAAAGTGATTGATGTACGTTTTATAGCCCCGCAACGAACCTATCGTTCGGGTTTTTTAATCAGCCCCGCCAAAAGCGGGTTTGTCTTGGATATATTTATAAATGAATGCTAACGCTGCTGTAGTTGAAAATGATCTGGAAAGTTTTGCCTCCCTGTTTGAAGAAAGTCTAACGCGCAAGGAAATGCGCGCGGGTGAGTTGGTCACTGCGCATGTTGTGCGCATCGATCATAATGTGGTGGTGGTGAATGCCGGTCTGAAGTCTGAAAGCTTTATCCCCGTCGAGGAATTCTTCAACGCCGCAGGCGAAATTGAAGTAAAGGCTGGCGATTTCGTCACTGTGGCGATTGAATCGTTGGAAAATGGTTACGGTGAAACCAAGCTGTCGCGCGAGAAGGCCAAGCGCCTCGCTGCATGGATCGAGTTGGAAGAAGCGATGAAAGAAGGCAGAATCGTTGAGGGTTATGTCAGTGGTAAAGTTAAAGGTGGCTTGACTGCTATGGTTAATGGCATACGCGCATTCTTGCCTGGTTCGCTGGTGGATATCCGACCGGTCAAGGATACCGCGCCGTACGAAAACAAGACCATGGAACTCAAGATTATCAAGTTGGATCGTAAGCGTAACAATGTGGTTGTTTCGCGCCGTGCGGTTCTGGAAGCAAGCCATGGAGCAGACCGTCAGGCCATGATGGAAAACCTCAAGGAAGGCGCAATTGTTAAAGGTATTGTAAAGAACATTACCGACTATGGCGCGTTTGTGGACCTGGGCGGTATTGATGGCCTGCTTCATATTACCGACTTGGCTTGGCGTCGCGTCAAACATCCTTCTGAAGTACTGGCGGTAGGCGATGAAGTGGAAGCCAAGATTCTTAAATTTGACCAAGAGAAAAACCGCGTTTCTCTCGGTATCAAGCAGATGGGCGATGACCCATGGACTGGCTTGGAACGTCGTTATCCACAAGGTACGCGGCTGTTTGGTAAAGTGACAAACCTGACTGATTATGGCGCGTTCGTGGAAATCGAACAGGGCATTGAAGGCCTGGTGCACGTGTCCGAAATGGATTGGACTAACAAGAACGTGCATCCTTCCAAGGTGGTGCAATTAGGTGATGAAGTTGAGGTCATCATTCTGGAAATTGATGAGCAACGCCGACGTATTTCTCTTGGTATGAAACAGTGCAAATCCAATCCATGGGACGATTTTGCCTTGAATCATAAAAAAGGCGATAAGGTAAAAGGCCAGATCAAGTCGATTACAGATTTCGGCATTTTCATCGGTTTGGAAGGTGGGATTGATGGTTTGGTACATTTATCTGACCTTTCCTGGTCCGTGCCTGGCGAAGAAGCTGTGCGCAATTACAAAAAAGGTGATGAACTTGAGGCCGTGGTGCTGGCAATTGATGTAGAACGTGAGCGTATTTCGTTAGGCGTCAAACAAATGGATGGCGACCTCTTTAATGGTTATATCGCAACACATGATAAGGGCAGTGTAGTAAACGGTGTGGTTAAGGCAATTGACGCCAAAGGCGCAACGATTACCTTGGATGGTGATGTTGAGGGCTTCCTCAAGGCTTCTGAGGTTTCTGCTGACCGTGTCGAGGATATACGTAATCATTTGAAGGAAGGCGATACAGTGAAGGCTGTGATTATTAACGTAGATCGCAAGAATCGCGGCATTAATTTATCGATCAAGGCTTTGGATAAGGCCGATGAAGTGACAGTAATTCAGAAGTCTGCGCCACCTGCGGTAGACAACACATCTACGGCCGGAACGACCAATTTGGGTGCCTTGCTCAAGGCTAAGATGGACACCAGCAAGATTGACACACAATAAGGAGTGATAAGAATGACCCGTTCTGATCTTATCGCAAAGTTGGCGGAGCGTTATCCGCAACTATTGGCCAAGGATGCCGATCTGGCAGTTAAAGTAATCCTTGATGCCATGGCGGGAACCTTGGCGCGGGGAGGACGTATTGAAATCCGCGGTTTCGGCAGCTTTGCGCTGAACTATCGTCCACCGCGGATAGGACGCAATCCAAAGTCTGGTGATAAGGTGCAGGTTCCAGCCAAGTATGTGCCGCATTTCAAGGCAGGGAAAGAGTTACGTGAGCGGGTCGATTACACATCTTCTTGATGTCTGTCCTGAGCTTTTGGAGAATTCAGGATAGCTAAGTCGTAATCATTGTTTCGCAGTAATACAATTGGCGGCCTGTCGCAAGATAGTGCCGCCAATTTTTTGCCCATTCATGCTATTGTCGCAGCGAAAAAATTATTGCAGGTGGATTATGCGCTATATGATTTGGTTGTTGCGTGCAGTGTTGTTTCTAATTCTTTTTGGTTTTGCCATGAAGAATGATCAACCCGTGGTGTTGCACTATTTTTTTGGCCATGAATGGCAAACATCACTGATACTCATTCTGTTGCTGTTTTTCGCCGTGGGTGTAAGTGTAGGTGTGCTCGCCGTGCTGGGCAATATTTTTCGACAGCGCAGGGAAATTGCCATTCTAAAACGCGAGTTGCGTTTAAAAAACAAACTTGCCAGTGTTGACGATATTAATTCAGATATTTAACGAATTGATATTCGCTAAGACAATTTAACATTGATTTCTGGCGATAGGAGATTAGGCGGTTTTTTTAATTGAGAATTATTACTATGCAGGATCCAGGTATATTCTGGGTGAGGCATGTATTGCCTTCCCTTCCAAGTTTCCCTGACAAATAAAATTCTGTGAAATGACCCCTTGATTTATAAAACACCTGGCTAATTAATTATATATTATCTTTTAACCTAATCTGTCGTTTATGGAATTTGAACTGTGGATGCTGCTGGTTTTTCCGCTGTTTTTCGGGATGGGCTGGTTGGCTGCGCGCATAGATATCAGGCAAATGTTGTTCGAATCTAGCGCTTTGCCCCGATCCTATTTTCAGGGATTGAATTTCTTGCTCAATGAGCAACAGGATAAAGCTATTGAGGCGTTTATTGAGGTAGTCAAGGTTGATCCACAGACGATTGAACTGCACTTTGCGCTAGGAAGTTTGTTTCGACGCCGCGGCGAGGTAGATCGCGCCATTCGCATGCATCTGAATTTGATTGAGCGCGTTGACTTGGATGAAGACAAGAAGCAACAAGCGTTATTTGAACTGGCACAAGATTACCTTACTGCCGGAATATTAAATCGTGCTGAAGAGTTATTCATTAAATTACAAACTACCTCTTATGCCAATGCCGCGCTAAATTTTCTTCTCGAGTTGTATCAAAAGGAAAAGGATTGGTTCAAGGCGATTGACGTAACGCAGCGCCTGACTGTGTCAAGCGGTCAACCGCATGGCAAGGAGGGTGCATTTTTCTATTGCGAACTGGCTGCCGCAGAATTGACGCAACAGAAAATCGATGCCGCGTGCAGCCATTTGGAGCAGGCGCTGGAAGCTAATCCTCAATCGGTTCGTGCCACCATGATGCTGGGCGACATGGAATATACTGCGCAGCATTTTTCAAACGCCATTGAAATCTGGCAGCGCATCGAACAACAGAACCAGCAGTATCTGCCCTTGGTGGCTGAACGTCTGCTACAGGCTTACCGTCAGGCTGGGCGGGTAGATGCAGGCATAGACATGTTACAGGGCTATCTGATTAAAAACCCATCGTTGGATTTAATGAACGTGTTGTTTGATGCCATCCTGCAACGTGATGGTGCTAAAGCGGCGTACAGGCTGGTGCGTGATGAACTGCAGCGCAACCCTACATTACTTGGTCTGGATAAACTGCTGGAGGCGCAGTTACTGGGAGTATCAATCGAACACCGCGCGGATGTGGAGATGGTGAAGAATTTGGTGCATCAGCGCACGCGCACACTAGCAATGTACCGTTGCGCCAATTGTGGTTTTAAGGCGCGCCAGTTTTACTGGCATTGTCCGGCATGTCATGGTTGGGAAACCTATTCGCCGCGCAGAAGCGAAGAAAATGGACTAAAAATATGAGTGATCCTAAAATAATTGTCGCGCTTGATTACTCCGATGCACAACCTGCGCTGGAATTGGTGGCACGACTGGAGCCTGCGCTGTGTCGCCTCAAGGTGGGCATAGAATTGTTCACCGCAGCAAAGTCACGATTGATCGAACAGCTAATGCAGCGTGATTTTGAAATATTCCTTGACCTGAAATTTCATGACATTCCCAATACTACGGCACAGGCATGTAAAGCTGCCGCTGAATTAGGTGTATGGATGGTCAACGTACATGCGCTGGGTGGACGCAAGATGATGGAAGCGGCGCGCGAGGCAATGAGTCTGTATACCAAATCGCCTAAGCTGATTGCCGTGACGTTACTTACTAGCATGGCACAGGAAGATTTGTCCGATCTGGGGATTACAGCACCTCCCGCCGATATAGTGCTGCGTTTGGCTAGACTTGCGCGCGATAGCGGGCTGGACGGTGTCGTATGTTCTGCGCGGGAGGCTGCATTGCTGCGCCAGCACTGTGGCAGCGAGTTCTGTTTGGTTACGCCTGGTATCCGTCCGGCCGATGCTGCTGCCGATGATCAATTGCGAATCATGACGCCATGTGCCGCGTTAGATCAAGGTGCGGACTATCTGGTAATTGGCCGTCCCATCACCCGCGCCGCCGATCCGTTGCAGGCATTACAGAACATTGTTAAACAGATAAAATTTGAATCCAAATATCCATGAAATTATGAATTCTGTATTCCGGCGAAATTTATTGCCCCAAACGATTCTATCTCTTCTGCCGCTGACGCTATTTTTTCCAGTCGGTATAATATACACCGGTATCTTATTGTTTCTGTTTAGCTTATTGTATTCAGGAGATTATCGGACGAAATGGCTGACAGTCAAAGCGAGTCCACTGTTTTGGCCAATTATTAGTTTGTCAGCAGTAACATGCTGTACAGCAATTTTAATGGAGCGGCCTCAAGATTCCTTTTGGTCTGGCTTTGCCCACTATCAAATTTATATTATCTTGTTGTTTTTTATTAGTGTTGGATCGGGAGATTGGCAAAGACGGGCAGTCATGGTTTTTTTTGTTGGCGCGCTTTATGCCGCAACGTTGTATTACCTTAACCTATTGCAGATACTTCCAAAGATAGAAATCTTCGCGAATTATCTGGTCTATGGCGGAAACAAGTCCATTTTGCTTGGTATCTTGCTGGCAATCGCTGCTGGTTGGATGCTTTACGAAATGGCGTCACTCGCTGATCGTCGATGGCTTTGGTTGAGGGTGGTAGCATTTTTATATGTTGTAATCGCGCTGCTGTTCCTCGCCAAATCGCGCACTGCCAGTCTGATATTTGTATTGTTGTGTCTATTGTTTTTTTTGAAATATCTCACAATGTCTTGGCGTAGTGTGCTCTGGATGCTTGGTTTTGTATTGATGCTTGCGGTTGCCTGGCTATCTGCATCGGATTTGCGTCTGCGCGTTCTTGGTACGGTAAATGATATTAATGCCTTTTCGCAAGGCCAACAAATAAGTGGTGAAGGCATTCGATTGGAAATGTATAGCGTCACCTCAAAAATTATTGCTGAGAAGCCATGGACGGGGCACGGGATAGCGACTTTTTCATCTCAATATAAAAAATATTCAGAAGGTTTGCCTAGTGAAGGAACGCGCACCCCGCATAATGATTACCTGTTTTATGCTGCCGAAATTGGGTTGATCGGACTGGCTGCCTTGTTGTGGATATGGCTGACCCAATTGACTGTTGCATGGAAAATTGGTGGTGCCCCTGGTATGTGGCTTGGTATGCTGGGGGTGGCAATCATGGTTGGTGGTATGTTTAATGCTATTTTGCGAGATGCTGTATTCGGCATGCCATTTATGATTTTGCTTGCTATTCCGCTGGCCGGTGTGACGCGTAACCCTGTACGAAAAGCATGACGCAAAAAACTGAAAAATCAGTAACCAAGCCCTATGTCGGCACAGACGAACGCGTTATTTTGTGCATGAAATGGGGCGTTAAGTACGGCCCTGAATACGTCAACAGGTTATATGCGATGGTGACACGGCATTTGCGTGGCCCGTTCCGTTTCGTCTGTTTAACTGATCGAAACGAAGGTGTGCGCACCGAAGTGCAGTGCTTGCCCATTCCTGATTTGGCTTTGCCAGAAGGTATTCCTGAGCGCGGCTGGAAAAAGCTTACTACCTTCGAGGCCGACCTACACGGATTACAGGGCACCGCGCTGTTTATCGACCTTGATGTAGTGATCGTCGATGACATTGACTGCTTTTTCGAGCAACCAGGCGAGTTTCTGATCATCCACGATTGGAAGCGACGTTGGCGCATCACCGGCAATTCGTCGGTTTACCGCTTTCGCCTTGGCGCGCATGCTGATTTACTGACCGAATTTCGGGCTAAACAGGCTGATGTCCGACGTAACTTCCGGCATGAGCAAGCATTTCTCTCTGACTGGTTGCATCGCCAGGGTAAGATGAGCTATTGGCCTGACGCGTGGTGCCGCAGTTTCAAATATCATTGTATCCCGCGTTGGCCCTGCAACTACTGGCGTGCCCCAACGATCCCAGAGGGCACGCGCATCTTGATTTTTCATGGCGAAGTCAACCCACCCGATGCGCTGGTTGGACGGCGTAACCGAAGACTCCGTTACGTGCAGGCCGCTTCCTGGGTATCTGAACACTGGACCGAATGAAGTCTCCATGAAATGTGTATGTTTTTTCCTTGAGCTGAACTTTCATCCGCATCTATGTCTACTGCATTATTGCCCAAACCTTTTCAAATTCACGCCGTAATCGAATGGCATTGATATGAGTAACCCGACTGCGACACTGCCCACTATCGTGCGTACCGAAGTAATCGTTTCAACTTTCAATAATCCGATGGCACTGAACTATGTACTGCTAGCATTGGCCGGCCAGCGCGACGCCGACTTCAGCGTGTGCGTGGCGGATGATGGATCCGGCAAAGTGACGCATACGCTACTTGAGAGCTGGAGCCACCGCCTCAGCCCGATTCCGCTGCGTCATATTTGGCAGCCAGATGACGGATTTCGTAAAAATACTATCTTGAACAAAGCAATCGATTCGTCGCAAGCGGATTACCTGATTTTTATCGATGGTGACTGCGTCGCTCGCCCCGACTTTATTGCCTGCCACATTGCGCGCCGCACCGAGGGGGCATTTCTTTCCGGCGGGATGATACGTCTGCCTGACAGGTCAACGTCGGAACTGTCGGAGCAAGGCATTGGTAGTGGTGTGGTTTTCCGACTGAAATGGATCGTCGCACAGATAGGACGGCGAAAGCTCAGCGTGCTGCTCAAGGCTGCAGTATTGCCGATGATATTAGCGCGCAAGCTTGAGTGGCTCACGCCGGTCAAGCGTACTTGGAACGGCGCTAACAGTTCGGCTTGGCGGCGCGACCTGATTGCAGTTAACGGTTTTGACGAGTCGTTAAGATACGGCGCCGAGGACGTGGAGATGGGTGTGCGCCTGAACAACCACGGTATTGCCGGGCAGCATATTCGTTACAGTACTTGCCTGCTGCATATTGAACATTTACGTGGTTATGCCAACGCTAACATTGTGCAGCATAACAAGGCATATGTACGTGACGTGAGGAAGAGTGGTCTCGACTGGACCGCTAATGGCATCGTCAAGCTCGCCGCACGACCTGCGGCGGCGACGGAACTCGACCGATCATTTGCTTCTCCGCGACAAACCGTGCATGTCACTGCAGAAATTGACAACGCATGAAGTACGCATCAATCGTGGCTGGCAGGCATAAGCGGAACGAGATTTTCAAGCCCGGCGCAGGCTCTAATGGAGGCGAGTTCCATTTGCCGTACCGCCAGCTGCGCGAACTGTTTTGGAAATCCGGGATCGAGCTTTCAACCGCCGATATGAACATTGGCCGCGAGGTAGTATTCGAGTTGCATATCAACGCGCAGCGCCGCTTTCCAAAATGTCCAGCCTACGCATATTTATACGAAGACCCGATTATTCGGCCACGCAACAGCGAGATGGCGCAGTTGCGTCGCTACCGTAAAGTATTTACATCTAATGAAATACTAATCGATGGCAAACAAATCTTACGCCTGGACTACCCTAATGATTTAACTCTGCGGCCAGTGCCAAGTTTTGACGAGCGTGACTTGTTTTGCGTGATGATTGCGTCAAACAAAGCGCTGCTACATCCTCATCCCCGCAGCTTGCATGGTAATCGCATTGAAATTATTCGCTTTTTCGAAGCGCAGGCTCCTGAGTTGTTTGCGCTATATGGCAAGGGTTGGAACATCCCGGCGGTTCGCCATGGTTTAACAGGGCGTCTTGTCAAGCGTGTGAATGAATGGCGTGCCCGCATTGCTCCCAGCCGACCATTTCCGAGTTATCGCGGGACGGTATATACAAAATCAGAAGTTTTGGATCGCGCCAAATTCTCAATCTGTTACGAGAATTCACGCGGCAGCCCAGGTTATTTGACCGAGAAAATTTTTGATTGCTTTACCAGCGGCTGCATACCGATTTATATCGGTGCGACACACGGAGCAGCGCTCGTTCCAGAGGGTTGCTACATCGATGGCGATCGTTTTAATAGCCCTGCCGAGATGCTGCATTTTTTGCAATCAATCGACGTCGTCAGTCACGCACGCTATCAAGCGGAAATTCAGCGCTTCCTGGCCGGACCAGACAGCGTGCGTTTTACCAACGCACATTTTTGCCAATCGCTGGTGAACATTGTAATGGCTGATTTAATGGCAGAAGGTGAACCAGTGCAGGCTTGAAACTTATGTCATTAAACTAATGTTATATAAAAATGGAATAGCCGTCATTTAACGGCTATCAAAGCCATCAGTTCGCTTTCACTAAATCCCGCGGCCCGTCTTGCTTCAATATTAAAGGGACCGCGTAGCGTCGGTGCCTTGTAAATTTCTGCAAGTGAAGCATAGGTCGAAACAGGCTCGAGGCCGCGTGTTTCGCAAATCCAGTTATACCAACGATTGCCAATCAATACGTGGCCAATCTCATCTGCCAGAATGATGTCGATAATTTCAGCTGCCGCAATATCTCCTGCTTGCGCAAGCTTGGCTCGCAGAGGCGGGGAGGCATCCAGGCCGCGCGCTTCCATAGTGCGCGGAACCAGTGCCATGCGGGCGAGGATGTCATCCGTGGTTTTTTCGACCATATCCCAAAGACCGTTGTGCGCTGCAAAGTCGCCGTAGGCATAACCTTTCGTAACCAGATGGGCAGAAAGCAGAGAAAAATGTCGAGCTTCTTCGGCTGCGACCTTTAGCCAGTCAATATAATATTCGCGCGGCATTTCCGGGAAACGCCAGATAGCATCCAGGGCCAGGTTGATAGCATTAAATTCAATATGTGTCAGTGCATGAATCAGCGCAGCACGGCCTTCTTCAGTGCGCATAGATCTGCGTGGCACAGACAGGTATGAAACCAGCTCAGGAAGCAGCGGATGACCGGGGATGGGTTGCAGCGTTGTCAGGGAAGCATTGACCTCCAGAAAAATCTCGCCTTTCTCCCATGCTTGAGCCAGAGCGATTACTCCAGCGGATTTCAGAATATGATCCGGCTCTGCCAGCCAATGAAGCGCTGCCAAGCGAAGTTCTTTAGGAACATCAAGAAGCATGTGCTATGCCTGCGTCTTTTCAAACAGCGCGATGGATTCGACATGAGAGGTGTGCGGAAACATGTTCATCACGCCTGCGGCCTTAAGTACATAACCCTTCTGATGCACTAATATCTCGGCATCACGTGCCAGCGTTGCCGGGTTGCATGAGACATACACGATGCGACCCGGCGCATCAGTACCCAGCGCCTTGACCAGTTCAAACGCGCCGTCGCGTGGCGGGTCAATTAGCATTTTATCGAAATGGCCTAACTGTACCAATGCCACTTCGTCTATCTCAAACAAATTCATCGTGCTGAATTGAGTGTTGTTCTCCAAGTCATTAAACGCGGCATTCTGCGCGGCACGCTGTACCAGCGCCGCGCTGCCTTCGATGCCCACTGCTTGAGCACCGCTGCGCGCTATGGGCAATGTGAAGTTGCCCAGTCCGCAGAATAAATCAGCGATGCGTTCATTCGGCTGAGGGTTCAGTAAACGCATGGCACGGCTAACCATGACGCGATTCATATCTGCATTGACCTGAGTAAACTCAGTCGGTGCAAACGGCATGGTAATCCCGAACTCTGGCAGGCTGTATGTCAGCGGCGGTGCATCCAGCGGGTAAAACGGCACTGCAGTTTCCGGCCCTTTTGTTTGCAGCCAAAACTGTACCGCATGGGTATCGGCGAACTGTTTGATTGCCTCTTCGTCACCCGGCGAAAGCGCCTGTAAAATGCGCAGCACCAGCACATCCACATGTTCGCCGACTGCCACTTCTATTTGCGGCAACGCATCGCGAGTTGTAAAGCTTTCATTCAACTGCCCCAACAGCGGCAATAGCTTGGCAATTTTAGGTGTCAGGATTTCACAATGCTGCATATCCGCCACATAGCCGCCACGTTTTTCGCGAAAGCCTACCAGCGTCTTGCCCTTCTTCAATACATGGCGCACCGAAAGCCGCGCCCGCTGTCGGTAGCCCCACGACTGCCCGTAGATCGGCAGCAAAATGGTCTGGGCCTTGACCTTGCCGATGTGCCACAGGTTGTCTTCCAGAATGCGCTGCTTGGCGGCAACCTGTGCACGTGCATCCATATGCTGCATGGAACACCCTCCGCACACGCCGAAATGGGTGCATTTCGGCTGGACGCGCATGAAAGTTGGCTTAATAACTTGGCCGAGTTGCGCTATCTCGAAGCTGGTTTTTTTACGATATGAAGAATAGGTGACGCGCTCACCTGTTAGCGCGCCTTCGATAAAAATTACTTTACCATCCGCATGCGCAATGCCGCGACCTTCGTAGTCAAGCGATTCAACAACAACGCTGTTTGCATGTACGGATTTATCAGTCATCTCACTCCGCAATTTTAAAAAATTTAGTTTCCAGCATGACGCCAATCTGTCCCAGGCCCATGTTTATAAAAATAAAGCTCAATAGCACGCCAGCACCGTTTGCCAGCATGTCAGCATAATCAAAAACTCGGTAAGCGGTCATGCGCTGCAAATATTCTATTCCGACACCCAAGGCGACCAGCAGACCCGCTACAAGAATTCGTGGCGCCCGTTGTTGATAGACCTGACAGAACCATAGCATCAGAAAACTGTATGCCAGTGCGTGCTCCAGCTTGTCAGCATTTAAAAAATGCATCGGTTCCGGTGGATGAGGTGTGAGAGAAAGATACATGATCGTGGCAATCCAACCCGCTCCCAGCGCAAGCCAGATCCGACGAAGCCTGTACATGGTTATGTCTTTACGATTGGCCAAGCAGCGAGATATTCCATCCAGTGCGATTCGGGGGATTTGCTCAAGGTACTACGCACCAATTCACATTCCTGCTCATAACGAGCATGTGTGAATTGACCACGCATCAACTGGAAGCGCGCATATACCAAGTAAGTATTTACCACATCGGTCTCACAGTAATTGCGGATTTCATTCAGCTTGCCCTGCTGATAAGCACCCCACACCTTGCTGCCGTCCATACCCAGTTTGCCGGGAAAACCGATTAGTTTGGCCAGATCGTCCAGCGGGGCGTTGGCACGGCCTGTATATAATGCAAGCAAATCCATTAAATCAAGATGGCGAGAATGATAACGGCTGATGTAGTTATTCCATTTAAAATCTTTGTTATCCTCTCCCATATCCCAATAGCATGCGCACTGAACACCGTGAATCAGGCCACGATAGTGCAGCACCGGCAGGTCAAAGCCACCGCCGTTCCATGACACTAATTGCGGGGTATATTTGTCGATGCCGTCAAAGAAACGTTGAATGAGGGCGCTCTCGTCGTCTTCCAGACCGCCCAGCGACCACACGCGGAAATTGTCGCCTTCGCGCAACGCGCAGGAAATGGCCACCACGCGATGCAGATGATGTTGCAAGAAATCACTGCCTGTTTTCTGGCGACGCATCTGAAAGGCCATCTCCGCCACATCCCCATCGCTCACCTGAGCATCAAGTCCATACAGGGTACGAAGCCCGGCAACGTCGGGAATGGTTTCGATATCAAAAACAAGAACAGGGGTCATCAACACCGATGGAATCGTAAAGTTGGAATGTGTGAAAACATTAAAAAGCTCCTCTAGAATTATAAAACCAGCAAGTATTTACGAAGCCAATTGTTTTCCCAGCTGCTCATCTACTAGCGAGTGACGGAACTATCAGTTTCGCTAGCTTTTGACAGTTACTTTTTTGACCAAGTGCCACCGCTCTGTACCCACCAACCCGCTTGGGCACGCTGTATCCAGCGTTGTGCGAATGTATTGCGGATATCACCTTCCCACTCGGGATGTGCGTTAGCGCGCGCAATCTCGGCATACAACGCCTTACGGTCCTGATTTTCCGCTGCAACCAGCCCATTAACCTTCTGACGTGCGGCCAGCGGAACAGCATTGGCATCGCGTAAAGCAACCATACCATCAGAAGTTAAGCCGACCGCGCCGCTGGCATAGAACTCTGCCAATTGTGTATGGCGCGTCTGCATTGACTGCTTCAACGCAACAACGCCGGGAGTATTAATTTCAATGTTTACCTGTGCCGATGCAGCGGCAGAAACGCACAGTACAAACAGCGCAAAACAAAACTTAATCAAGTTATTCATATTGCTTTCTCCTTTTTAATTTCAGGTGCAGCAGATGGGGATTTATCAGATTTTGGGGCCGTAACAGATTTCTCGGTTTGCCAAACTTCATCGATTATCTTGTCAGCTGCCTTTTCCGCTGCGGCGGCGGGAAAATAAATATTGATGGTGACGCAGGCGCTCAGTGCCATTACTGCCAAAGGTAGTACGGTCCAAATTTTTTTCATCGTGTCCCTCCTTTATTTGATCACAGCCTTATTGTCCTGAGATACCCGTTTCAAGCGGGTTATCAGCTCACTCCAGCCAACTTTGCGATTGTAGCCGATCACGGTGATGGCGGGAATGCCGCCACCCTTTACTATCGTATAAGCGTTGCCATTATCTTCCACCCCCGCCATCGTGCATATGTCATTGCGCAGCGCACAACTCAGCCCGATGCGTTCATAGCCGAAGTTCTCAAAGATGCGCAGAAAACTGCGCTGCAAGGCAGCGACCCCGCCTGCTCCGCCCAGCGAAGAAATATTTTCTACTGCCTTTTGGCTGATTCTCTTTCGATATTTTCCAGGACTGCTTGCCAGCTTGGCATCAAAACGCACCGGAAGCCAGCTCACCAGTTCGAGATTGTTCACTTCCAGGTCAATACGCCCCTGAATATTGCCGAAAGAAAACGTGCGAGTTAGCAGGTCAAGATCCAGTTCGCGCATGTCCAAATTACCCGACAGCCGAGGTGCGCGACCGAAGGGATCAAACAGCTCCAAGTGATTTGCCAGCACCGTTCCATCGAATACCCGAAACAATAAGGTGCCATCCACCTTGAGCAATTTGTCCTGATAGCTCACCTTGGGAATAGAGCCAGATAGCGAGCCGTGCATCTCCGGCCAATGCAATGCAGCACTGAGCTTTTGCATGGATATCGACGTCAGCGTGCTGGAAAAATTCCACTGCCACATTGCATTCACATTTTGCATGTGGAAATCACTTACTTCCAACTTGCCGTCAAGTATGGGAAGAGTGGCTGTTGGCAGGATGAAATCCTGCCCGCGCATCTGTATTTGCCATTGCGTCGCGCCCAATGGTAATCCCATCAGTTCGCCGTCGGCAAAAGCCACATGCGCCACATTCTGCTCTTGAACGTGCCACGGAATGTTTGCATTAATACCGTGCAGGGCAAAGCGTTTCTCGCCATCCACTACAGCTACGTCGCGCAGCTTAACCAATAATGCTTGGGTGGCGCCATTGCGGTATTGCCAGTCCACATCAGCGAGCCCTGTCAGCTCTGTCGCCGACAAAATGCTTTTTTCCAAAAATGGTTTGGCGTAATCAGTGAAGCCTTTAGCCAGCGACAAATTCTTTCCAATCAGGCGACCTTCCAATAAGTTGCTCTTCTTGACATCCCACAATGCGTTCAGCTCAACCTTGCCTACCCCCGACAGATTAGCCACAGCCTGCGTTACTTTTAGTTGTGCACCGTCCCACTGACCAGAGGCCCGAAGCGTATGTCCGCCGCGCAGATACAACGGTTGCCAGAACAGTTCACCACTCTGCCAATCGAGTGCGCCACGCCAATCCCATTTTTGGCCCGTGCGAGCAGCATCTACATGCAGCGTGCCTGTCAATTTTTCGGCAGCATGCAAACCACTGGCATCCGCAGCAGCCACAGCGGCTAACTGCAGATCAGCATTGATTTGGCTTACCCCCGCTTTATCTCCATGTACCACCAAGGTGCCATTCAGAGCGCCCTGTGTAGGCACTGGCCAATCCGGTGAAAGCAGGCCTGCCAGGCGCTTACCTTGCGCGTTGCGTAATAGTGCTGTGGCGCGCCACGGCTGCGCGCGGAAATCAGCGCTTACCTGCCACAACTCATTAGCTTTAGCGGCAAGCCGCAACTCCAACCGTTGCGAGGCAAACTCGTAACTAAACATGAATGGCAAGTCTGGAATCGCATCCAGCTTACCTTTATGGCATGTCACGCGAGCTGAGCTGAGCAAAAATTCCGCACAGTGCACGTGTACCTTGCGCCATATTTTTTCCGCTATATGCAATTCGTCTATGCTAAATTCTGCCGAACCCTCTTGCACCAATATCACTTTAATTCCGCGCGCGGTAAAGCTTGGTGCTGCAACGTTTGCCACGTTTAA